>DATBPW010000170.1:0-21316 GCA_036561125.1 Ramlibacter sp.
GTGAACGACGACGGCACCGGCGGCACCGGCATCGCACCCGCGGGCGCGTCGCGCGGCACGCACGAAGCCGTCGAGTTGCGCGACGGTGGCGAGCGCTTCAAGGGGCTCGACGTGCAGCGCGCCCTCGCCGGCATCGAGCGCGAGATCGCGCCGGCGCTCGCCGGGCGCGACGTCGCGGACCAGGCCGGCATCGACGCGATGCTCATCGCGCTCGACGGCACGCCGACCAAGTCGCGCCTCGGCGGCAATGCCTTGATCGCGACGTCGCTCGCGGTCCTCCACGCCGCGGCGGCGCATGCGCGCTTGCCGCTGTGGCAATACGTCGCGCAAGGCCGCGAAGCGGCGTTGCCGCTGCCGCAGATCCAGGTCTTCGGCGGCGGCGCGCACGCCGGGCGTCGCGTGGACGTGCAGGACTTCATGGTGATCGCGACCGGCGCGCAGTCGTTCGGCGAAGCGCTGGAGATGACCGCCGAGGTGTATCGCTGCGCGGGCGAACTGATGGCGCAGCGCGGCAAGCTCGCGGGCGTCGCCGACGAAGGCGGCTGGTGGCCGGACTTCGATCGCAACGAGGATGCGCTCGACATGCTCGTGCGGTCCATCGAACGCGCGGGCTTCGTGCCGGGCGACGACGTGTCGATCGCGCTGGACATCGCGGCGTCCGAATTCGGCAAAGGCGGCGAATACCGCCTGGCGCTCGAGCACCAGCTGCTCGATTCCGACGCGCTGTGCGACAAGCTGCTGCGCTGGATCGACAAATACCCGATCGTGTCGATCGAAGACCCGCTGGCCGAGGACGACGAGCAAGGCCTTGCCGCATTCACGCGCACCGCCGGCAGCCGCGTGCAGATCGTCGGCGACGACTATCTCGTGACGAACGCGGACCGCGTGCGGCACGCGGCGGCCGCCGGTGCGTGCAACTGCGTGCTGATCAAGCCGAACCAGGCGGGCACCGTCACCGAAACGAAAGCGGCGCTCGATGCGGCGAAGCAAGCGGGCTACGCCACGATCGTGTCGGCGCGCTCGGGCGAGACCGAAGACGTGGCGATCGTGCATCTCGCGACAGGCTGGAACGCCGGGCAGCTGAAGGTGGGCTCGTTCGCGCGCAGCGAGCGCATGGCGAAGTGGAACGAAGGCTTGCGCATCGAAGAGCGCGCGCGCCTGCCGTTCGCGCGGTCGCAACTCGTCTTCGACCGTGGGATGATAGGACCATGGCGACCCGATACTGGTTGATGAAGTCCGAACCCGCCGAAGTGTCGGTGGACGACGCGATCGCGGCACCGAAATCCACCGTGCCGTGGACCGGCGTGCGCAACTACCAGGCGCGCAACTCCATGCGCGACGAGATGCGCGTGGGCGACGGCGTGCTGTTCTACCACTCGAGTTGCCCCGAGCCGGGCATCGTCGGCGTGGGGCGCGTCGCCTCGACGCCCTACCCCGACCCGACGCAGTTCGACAGGAAATCGAAATACTTCGACGCGAAGTCGAAGAAGGACGAGCCGCGCTGGATGCTGGTGGACGTGCAGGTGACCAGGAAGATCCCGATCGTGTCCCTCGCCGAATTGCGCGAGCGGCCCGAGCTCGCGGACATGGTCGTGCTCAAGCGCGGCAACAGGCTGTCGATCACGCCGGTCGAGCCGAAGCACTGGAAGGCGATCGTCGGAAAGGACAAGGGATGAACAAGGCATGGGTGGCTGCGTTCGCAGCAGCGTTGCTGGCCGCGGCATGCGCGAGCGCACCGCCGCCGATCTCCAACGCGCAGGTCGCCGCGATCGTGAACGCGCCGGACCGACCGGCGGCCGATCGAGCGAACGACGCGCGGCGCAAGCCCGCGGAGCTGCTCGCGTTCATCGCAGTGCGGCCCGGCATGAAGGCGCTGGACCTCAGCTCCGCGCGCGGCTACACCACCGAGCTGATTGCTCGTGCGGTGGGCCCGACAGGGACCGTGTATGGGCAAGGGCCGGTGCCCTCGAACGGCAACACCGCTCCGCCGCCCGCGTTCGCGGAACGCATGAAGAATCCGCAGCTCGCGCACATGAAGTTCGTGCGGCGCCCGTTCGAGGATCCCGTGCCGCCCGAAGTGCGCGGCCAGCTCGATCTCGTGACGATCATGTTCAATTACCACGACATGGGCCACGCCGGCGTCGACCGCGCGAAGATGAATCGCGCGGTCTTCGAGGGCCTGAAGCCCGGCGGCATGTATGTGATCGCCGATCACTCCGGCCGCTCAGGCACCGGCATCAGCGAATCGGGGACCCTGCATCGCATCGAGGAAGCGTTCCTCGTGAAGGAAGTCGAGGCCGCGGGATTCAAGCTCGCCGCGCACGGCGACTTCCTGCGCAACCCGCAGGATCCGCGCGACCAGGAGAGCCCGCCCTTCAAGAAGGACGAGTTCGTGCTGAAGTTCGTGAAGCCCTAAAGAAAAGCCGCCCCGAGGGCGGCTCTTGAATCGATGCGAAGGCGGCTTACTGGCCGTCGCTCGAGACTTCCTCCGGCTCGGGCTTGGACTTGCCTTCCTTCTTCGGCAGCGGCTGGATGTCCAGCAGCACTTCGTCCTTGTCGTCGAGGTCGACCGTCAAGCGGCCGCCGTCGGTGAGCTTGCCGAACAGCAGCTCGTCGGCCAGCGCGCGGCGGATCGTGTCCTGGATCAGACGCTGCATCGGGCGCGCACCCATCAGCGGATCGAAGCCCTTCTTCGCCAGGTACTTGCGCAACTGGTCGGTGAAGGTGACTTCCACCTTCTTTTCGGCCAGCTGCTGCTCGAGCTGGAGCAGGAACTTGTCGACCACGCGCAGGATGACCTGCTCGTCCAGCGGCTTGAACGACACGATCGCGTCGAGGCGGTTGCGGAACTCCGGCGTGAACAACCGCTTGATCTCGTTCATCTCGTCGCCCTGTTCGCGGGCGTTGGTGAAACCGATCGTCGCCTTGTTCAGGTCGGCGGCGCCCGCGTTCGTCGTCATCACGATGATGATGTTGCGGAAGTCCGCCTTGCGGCCGTTGTTGTCCGTCAACTGCCCATGGTCCATCACCTGCAGCAGCACGTTGAAGATGTCCGGGTGCGCCTTCTCGATCTCGTCGAGCAGCAGCACCGCGTGCGGCTTCTTCGTGATGGCTTCGGTGAGCAGGCCGCCCTGGTCGAAACCGACGTAGCCGGGAGGCGCGCCGATCAGGCGCGACACCGCGTGGCGCTCCATGTACTCCGACATGTCGAAGCGGATCAGCTCGATGCCCATGATGTAGGCGAGCTGCTTCGCGGCTTCGGTCTTGCCCACGCCCGTGGGGCCGGAGAACAGGAACGAGCCGATCGGCTTGTCGCCCTTGCCCAGGCCCGAGCGCGCCATCTTCACCGCGGCCGCGAGCACTTCGAGCGCCTTGTCCTGGCCGAACACCACCGACTTGAGGTCGCGCTCGATGGTGGCGAGCTTGCCGCGATCGTCGTTGGACACGTTGGCCGGCGGGATGCGCGCGATCTTCGCCACGATCTCCTCGACCTCGGTCTTGGAGATGGTCTTCTTGCGCTTGTTCGCCGGCAGGATGCGCTGCGCCGCGCCGGCCTCGTCGATCACGTCGATGGCCTTGTCGGGCAGGTGCCTGTCGTTGATGTACTTCGCGGAAAGTTCCGCCGCCGCCTGCAGCGCGGTCGCCGCGTACTTGACGCTGTGGTGTTCCTCGAAGCGGCTCTTGAGGCCCTTGAGGATCTCCACCGTCTGTTCCACCGTGGGCTCGACCACGTCGACCTTCTGGAAGCGCCGCGACAGCGCCGCGTCCTTCTCGAAGATGCCGCGGTACTCGGTGAACGTCGTCGCGCCGATGCACTTGAGCGTGCCTTGCGAGAGCGCCGGCTTGAGCAGGTTGCTCGCGTCCAGCGTGCCGCCCGACGCCGCGCCGGCGCCGATCAGCGTGTGGATCTCGTCGATGAACAGGATCGCGCTGGGCTTGTCCTTGAGCGACTTGAGCACGCCCTTGAGGCGCTGCTCGAAATCGCCGCGGTACTTGGTGCCCGCGAGCAGCGCGCCCATGTCGAGCGAGTACACCGTCGAATCCGCGAGGATCTCCGGCACTTCCTTCTGCGTGATGCGCCACGCGAGGCCTTCGGCGATGGCGGTCTTGCCCACGCCGGCCTCGCCCACGAGCAGCGGGTTGTTCTTGCGGCGGCGGCACAGGATCTGGATGACGCGCTCGACCTCGTACTCGCGGCCGATCAGCGGGTCGATCTTGCCGTCCTTGGCCGCCTGGTTCAGGTTCTGCGTGAACTGCTCCAGCGGCGAGGCCTTCTCGCTTTTTTCGCCGCCCTCCTCGCCTTCGCCGCCGGTCTGCTCGCCGCTCTTCGCGGGCTCGGGCGGGTCGCTCTTCTTGATGCCGTGCGCGATGTAGTTCACCACGTCGAGGCGCGTGACGCCCTGCTGGTGCAGGTAATAGACGGCGTGCGAGTCCTTCTCGCCGAAGATCGCGACGAGCACGTTGGCGCCCGTGACTTCCTTCTTGCCGTTGCCCGTGCTCTGCACGTGCATGATGGCGCGCTGGATCACGCGCTGGAACCCCAGCGTGGGTTGCGTGTCGACGTCGTCGGTGCCGGCGACCTGCGGCGTGTTGTCCTTGATGAAGTTGGACAGCGACTTGCGCAGGTCGTCGATGTTGGCCGAGCAGGCACGCAGCACTTCGGCCGCACTGGGATTGTCCAGCAGGGCCAGCAAGAGATGCTCCACGGTGATGAATTCGTGGCGCTGCTGACGCGCTTCCACGAACGCCATGTGGAGGCTGACTTCCAATTCCTGGGCAATCATCTGAATTCCTTTGAGCCTGGTACTTCTCTAACGATGCGAATACTGTAGATCGGTTCGATCCGCTTTTATTCAACCGGTTCGGAAAGACATTGCAGCGGGTGGCCGGCCTGGCGGGCGGCCTCCTGCACCTGTTCCACCTTCGTGTTCGCGATGTCGCGCGGGTACACGCCGCAGATGCCTTTGCCGTCGAGGTGGATCTTGAGCATGATCTGCGTGGCCGTCTCGCGGTCCTTGTGGAAGAACTCCTGGATCACGACCACCACGAATTCCATGGGGGTGTAGTCGTCGTTGAGCATGACGACCTGGTACATCTGGGGCGGCTTGGTGCGCTGGAGCTGCTTTTCGGCGACCACCGAGCCGCCATCGTCCTGCTCGGGCGGCCGGACCACGGGCCCGACCGGCAGGTTGGATGGGGGTTTCGTCGCCATGAAATTCATTCTAGCCAGCGGCACTTCGCACCGCAGCCTGCAAGTGAATTGGTGGCGCGACGGCGACATTCAAGCGCGACATTTCCATCCGCTTTTTCGCATGCCCTTTCCCGGCGCGCAACGGCCCGCCCAGGCCCCCGTGCGCGCTCTCGAATCCCGGAAAACTTTAGTATGTGAAAATATTGACAGACGGCCGAGTAACCGTGACACTTCTCACGGTCCAGAGGATTGCTCCGAGGAAGAAGAAATGGCAACCGGTACGGTGAAATGGTTCAACGACGCGAAGGGCTTCGGCTTCATCGAGCCCGACGGCGGCGGCGCGGATGTCTTCGCACATTTCTCCGCGATCGCCATGGACGGGTTCAAGACGCTCAAGCAGGGCGCACGCGTCACCTTCGAGATCACCCAGGGACCGAAGGGCCAGCTCGCGCAGAACATCCACGCCGAACCCGGCACGGGCGACATCCAGCCGATTGCGACGCAGCCGGGCAGCGACGCCAGCGCTCCCAACGGCGAGCGCCAGCCGCGCCACAGCAAGGTGCGCGCGCCGCAATTCCATGCCAGCGGCCATGGCGACCTCATGAGCAAGTGAGGCGCTCAGCCCCAATGAAAAGCCGCCCGGGGGCGGCTTTTTTGTCGGCGCGATGCGCGATTACATGTTTTCGATCATCACCTGCCCGAACCCTGAGCAGCTCACCTGCGTCGCGCCGTCCATCAGGCGCGCGAAGTCGTACGTGACCTTCTTCGACAGGATCGACTTTTCCATCGAGCTGATGATCAGGTCCGCGGCTTCGGTCCAGCCCATGTGGCGCAGCATCATCTCGGCCGAGAGGATTTCGGAACCAGGGTTCACGTAGTCCTTGCCCGCGTACTTCGGCGCCGTGCCGTGCGTGGCTTCGAACATCGCGACGGAGTCGCTCATGTTCGCACCGGGCGCGATGCCGATGCCGCCCACTTGCGCGGCCAGCGCGTCGGACACGTAGTCGCCGTTGAGGTTCAGCGTGGCGATCACGCTGTACTCCGCCGGGCGCAGCAGGATCTGCTGCAGGAACGCGTCGGCGATCACGTCCTTGATCACGATGTCCTTCCCGGTCTTCGGGTTCTTGAACTTGCACCACGGGCCGCCGTCGATCGGCTGCGCGCCGAACTCCTGCTGCGCGATCTCGTAGCCCCAGTCGCGGAACGCGCCTTCCGTGAACTTCATGATGTTGCCCTTGTGCACGAGCGTCACGCTGGGCTTGTCGTTGTCGATCGCGTACTGGATCGCCTTGCGCACCAGGCGCTTCGTGCCTTCGCTCGACACCGGCTTGATGCCGATGCCGGACGTCTCGGGGAAGCGGATCTTCTTGACGCCCATCTCGTCGATCAGGAACTTGATCAGCTTCTTCGCCTTGTCGCTTTGCGCTTCCCATTCGATGCCGGCATAGATGTCTTCCGAGTTCTCGCGGAAGATCACCATGTTGGTCTTTTCCGGGGCCTTCACCGGCGAGGGCACGCCGGCGAAATACTGGATCGGGCGCAGGCAGACGTACAGGTCCAGCTCCTGGCGCAGCGCGACGTTCAGCGAGCGGATGCCGCCGCCGACCGGCGTGGTGAGCGGGCCCTTGATCGACACGACGTACTCGCGCACGGCGGCGAGCGTCTCTTCGGGCAGCCACACATCGGGGCCGTACACCTTGGTCGATTTCTCGCCGGCGTAGACCTCCATCCAGTGGATCTTCTTCTTGCCGCCGTAGGCCTTGGCCACCGCGGCATCGACCACCTTCAGCATCACGGGCGTGATGTCCATGCCGGTGCCGTCGCCCTCGATGTACGGCAGGATCGGCTGGTCGGGCACGTTGAGCGAGAAGTCCTTGTTGACGGTGATCTTCTGGCCCTGCGAGGGCACCTTGATGTGCTGGTACATGGGGGAGGCGTCTCCGGGTGATGTGTTCGTCTTCGGGTAAACCAGAGGATTCTAGCGGCAGGCGTGAGGCGCACTTTGCGCAGTGTCAATCGAGCCGGTGGGCTCGGGCCTGCTCATCCTGTCAACCGCTTGCGCACAGCCTGCGTTGTGGGTGCACCTTCCGATTTTCGCGGGGGGTTTTTCGAAAAATCATCCGTCTCCCTGAAAGGACTCAGAAATGAACAAGCTCCTCGCCGCGCTCGTCGCGACCCTGTTTGCCGGCGCCACCTTCGCCGCCTCGCACACCGGTGCCGCGATGGCCGCCGCTTCCGGCGCCAAGCCCGCCGCTTCGGCCGACGCCGGCATGAAGTCGGACATGAAGGCCGAGAAGAAGGCCGCCAAGAAGCCGATGAAGAAGGCCGCCAAGAAGAAGGCCGCCGCTTCCGAAGCCAAGTCGTAATCCGCGCTTCGCCGCGAATTGCCGATGCCCGCCGCGTGCGGGCATCGTCGTTTCCGGGCAAGCGACAATCCGCGCATGAAAGTCCCCGCCGCGCTCATCGCCTTCCTGGTCATCGCCGCGTCCGCGTTCGCGCAGGACGAGCCGCAGACCGACCTGCCGCGCGTGCAACTCTCGGTGGGCATCAACCAGATCGACGCCCAGGTCGCGCAGAGCTACGACCAGCGCATGGTCGGCCTGATGTTCCGCAAGGAGATGCCGCAGCACGAGGGCATGCTGTTCGTGTTCGAGCAGCCGTCGACCCAGTGCTTCTGGATGAAGAACACGCTCCTGCCGCTCACCGCAGCGTTCGTCGCCGACGACGGCACCATCGTCAACCTCGCGGACATGAAGCCGCAGACGACCGACTCCCACTGCTCGGCGAAGCCCGTGCGCTTCGTGCTCGAGATGAACCAGGGCTGGTTTGCCAGGAAGGGCATCAAGGCCGGCGCCAAGCTGGCGGGGCCGCCTTTCCACTAAAAAAGGACAAGGCCCGCATCGCGGGCCCTGTTTTCTGTTGGAGCGAAGCGGTTACGCGAAATTCTTCTGCGCGAACTCCCAGTTCGCCAGCTTGTCGAGGTAGGTCTCGACGAACTTCGGGCGCGCGTTGCGGTAGTCGATGTAGTACGCGTGCTCCCACACATCCACCGTGAACAGCGCCTTGTCCTGCGTCGTCAGCGGCGTGCCGGCGGCGCCGGTGTTCACGATGTCGACGCTGCCGTCGGGCTTCTTCACGAGCCAGGTCCAGCCCGAGCCGAAGTTGCCCACTGCGGATTTCACGAACGCTTCGCGGAACGCCGCGTAGTTGCTCCACTTCTTCTTGATCGCGTCGGCCAGCGCGCCGGTGGGCTCGCCGCCGCCTTGCGGCTTCATGCAGTTCCAGAAGAACGTGTGGTTCCACACCTGCGCGGAGTTGTTGTAGATGCCGCCGGAGGATTTCTTGATGATCTCCTCGAGCGTCATGTTCTCGAACTCGGTGCCCTTCTGCAGGTTGTTCAGGTTGGTGACGTACGCGGCATGGTGCTTGTCGTGGTGATACTCCAGCGTCTCACGCGAGTAATGCGGCGCGAGCGCGTCGTAGCCGTACGGCAGGGGCGGCAGGGTGTGTTCCATGATGCTTCCTCTTCTTGATGGCGGAGTGTGTTGCGAACGCCGATTCTAGGGAGTAAATCCCCGCGCGGCGCGCACCGTGAGATCAACCTCGCCATCGACGAGGGTGGCCGTGACGTCCTGGCCCGGATGAGTTTGCCGTGCGCTGGTCAACGGCTTGCCGTCCCCCGAGCGCAGCAGCGCATAGCCGCGCTGGAGGACGAGCTTCGGGTCGAGCAGCTCGAGCCGCGTGCCCGTGCGCTCGAGCACGCGCTGCGCACGGTCGATCCGTGCGAGCACCGCGCCGCCGAGCCGCTGCTGCGCGACCAACTGCGCGCCGCGCTCGCGCTCCAGGCGCGACTGCATCCCGAAATGCAGGCGATGCGCAGCGCGACCGAGCAGGACTTGTTGCGACGCGAGCCGCGACGACGGCCGGCCCAGCCGCGCAGTCGCCTGGTCGAGGCGCTGGTTCGCCATGTCGAGCCGCCGTTCGACCGCACGCTGCAGGTCGTCGTGCATTGCCTCCATTTCATCGAGCCAGTCCTGTCGCGGGCGCGCGGCCAGTTCCGCCGCCGCGGTCGGCGTCGGTGCGCGCAGGTCGGCGCAGAAGTCGGCGATGGTGAAGTCGGTTTCATGCCCCACGCCGCACACCAGCGGCACCGGGCTGCGCACGATCGTGCGCGCCAGGCGCTCGTCATTGAAGGCCCACAGGTCCTCGATCGAGCCGCCGCCGCGC
Source organism: Ramlibacter sp. (assembly GCA_036561125.1). Classification (GTDB taxonomy): domain Bacteria; phylum Pseudomonadota; class Gammaproteobacteria; order Burkholderiales; family Burkholderiaceae_C; genus Ramlibacter. The sequence goes on from DATBPW010000170.1 coordinate 9,419, forward strand.
ACGAGCAGGATCACGTCGATCTCGCCCGCTTCGGCGCGGCGATAGAGCGCTTCGAGCGCGCCGACGAGTTCACCCGGCGCGGCGCTGCCTTGCACCGCGGCCGGCGCAAGAATGACCGGCACGTGGGATGCGCGGCGCCGGAACGCCGTCACGACGTCGTGCAGCGCCGCCGCTTGCGGCGACGTCACGAGGCCGATCCCGCGCGGGAGCGAGGGCACTTCGCGCTTGCGCGCGTCGTCGAAGAGTCCTTCGGCTTCGAGCTTGGCCTTCAGTCGCATGAACTGCTCGAAGAGCTGCCCCTGCCCGGCGCGGCGCATGGTCTCGACGACGAGTTGCAGGTCGCCGCGCTGTTCGTACACACCGAGCCGGCCCCACACCTCGACGAGCTCGCCGTCGCGAGGGGTGAAATCCAGCATCCCCGCCGCGCGGCGGAACATCGCGCAGCGGACCTGGCCCTGCGCGTCCTTCAGGCAAAAGTACATGTGGCCGCTGCCGGGCCGCGACAAGCCGGAGAGCTCGCCCCTCACGGCGACGGGATTGAAGCGGGCTTCGAGCGAGTCGGCGACGGCGCGACACAGCGCACCGACTTCCCACACGCGCGGCGCTGGGGTGCCCTGATTCCCGGTCCCCGCAGCCAACGGATCAGCGGCCATGGCGATTGCGGTTAGTCCACAGAAGCGGCCGTAGCACCTTGACGCCCACGCGACCCCCGCGAGACGCTGATTCTGTCGAGGAACCCATTGATTTCATTCGAGATTTTCCTGCTCAATTCGTCATCGTTTTGTCATCTCGAAGGATTGGCGCGGGTTTGCGAAGGACGGGAGCAGGCTTCTCAACAAAGTTGTCCACAACTTCTGTGAGTGACGTCCTACGTTCTCCTACAGTTCGGCGCCGTGCGCCATAATCGCCCGCCAAGACAGACAAGCAGCTCGCACGAGCGGAGAACCGTCCCCTTGCTTTCGATCATACAAGCCGCAGGCTGGCCGATCTGGCCGCTGGTTGCCTGCTCCATCCTCGCGCTCGCGCTCATCATCGAGCGCTTCATCAGCCTGAAGACGAGCAAGGTCGCGCCGCCGCAGCTGCTCGACGAGGCGCTCGCGGTCTCGCGCAGCTCCGTGCCGACGCCCGACGTCGTGCGGCAACTCGAGCAGAACTCCGTGCTCGGCGAAGTGCTGGCCAGCGGCTTTCGCACGCTGAACTCCGATCCGCGCTGCTCCGAGCTGGACCTGCGCGCGAATATGGAGGCGACCGGCCGCGCCGTCGCGCACCGGCTCGAACGCTACCTGAGCGCGCTCGCGACGATCGCCTCGGCGGCGCCGCTGCTGGGCCTGCTGGGCACCGTGATCGGCATGATCGAGATCTTCGGCTCGCAGTCGGCGGCCGGTGCGGTGACCGGCGGCAATCCCGCGCAACTCGCGCACGGCATTTCGGTCGCGCTGTACAACACCGCTTTCGGCCTGATCGTCGCGATCCCGTCGCTGATCTTCTGGCGCTACTTCCGCTCGCGCGTGGACGACTACCTGCTCACGCTCGAACTCGCGGCGGAGCGCTTCGCGCGCCACCTCGCGACGCTGAGGGGACGATGAACTTCCGGCCGCGCCCGAAGGAAGAACCGGAGATCAACCTGATCCCGTTCATCGACGTGCTGCTGGTGGTGCTGATCTTCCTGATGCTGACCACGACGTACAGCAAGTTCACCGAGATGCAGCTGAAGCTGCCGGTCGCGGACACCGACACGCAACGCGACTATCCCAAGGAGATCAGCGTCGTCATCACGGCCGACGGGCGCTACACGATCCGCGGCACGCCCGTGAACGGCCGCAGCGTCGAAGCGCTGTCACAGGCCTTCGGCGAAGCCCAGCCCCAGAAGGACAGCGTCGTCGTCATCACCGCCGACGCGACGGCGCCGGTGCAGTCGGTGATCTCCGCGATGGAAGCGGCGCGGCGCGCCGGCCTCGCGCAGATCACGTTCACCACGCAGAATTCCGCGCAGGCAGGAGCGCGCTGACATGCGCGTGGCGCTGCAGCGCGCCTGGTCGCGCCGCGGCCCGCTCGCCTGTGCGCTGTGGCCGCTGTCGCAACTCTTCGGCGCCGCCGCGTGGCTGAGACGACGCGCGTATGGCTCCGGGCTGCTGCACACCGGGCGCGTGCCTGTCCCGGTGATCGTCGTCGGCAATGTCGTCGCGGGCGGCTCCGGCAAGACACCGATCGTGCAGGCGCTCGTCGAACATCTCGAGGACAACGGCCTGCAGCCGGGAATCGTCTCGCGCGGCTATGGCAGGGCCGGCAGCGATTGCCGTGAAGTCACGCCCGACAGCGACCCGGCGCAAGTCGGCGACGAGCCGCTGCTGCTCGCGCGCGCATGTGCCGTGCCGGTGTTCGTCGCGGCGCGCCGCATCGACGCCGCACGCGCGCTGCTGCGTGCGCATCCCGACACGCGCGTGATCGTCAGCGACGACGGCCTGCAGCACTACGGGCTCGCGCGCGACATCGAGATCTGCGTCTTCGACGAACGCGGCACCGGCAACGGCTGGCTGCTGCCCGCGGGGCCGCTGCGCGAGCCCTGGCCGCGCCCGGTGGATTTCGTCGTGGGCGCGGAAGGGTTCGGCGTGCTGCGAACGCTCGCGCGCCACGCTGTGCGGGCCGACGGAACGCGCGTGCCGCTCGCGCAGCTGCGCGGACGCGGTGTCGCGGCCGTGGCCGGCATCGCCAAGCCGCAGGCGTTCTTCGACATGCTGCGCAAGCGCGGCCTGAACATCGAACGCGCCATCGCCCTGCCCGACCACTACGACTTTCGCGCGCCGCTGGATGTGCGCGGCGAGGTCGTGTGTACCGAGAAGGATGCCGTCAAGCTGTGGCGCACCCGCCCCGACGCCTGGGCCGTGCCGCTCGAAGTGGAGATCGACCCGGCGTTCTGGACGGCGCTCGACGCGCGGATATCATCCTTGCATGGACCCCAAGCTGCTTGAGCTGCTCGTGTGCCCGGTGACGAAGGGGCATCTGGACTACAACCGCGAACGGCAGGAGCTCGTGTCGCGCAGCGCGCGGCTCGCCTATCCCATCCGCGACGGCATTCCCATCCTGCTCGAGTCCGAGGCGCGCACGCTCAGCGACGACGAACTCGAGCAGTTGCCCCCTCGTACACCGCTGGTCTGATGGCGTTCACGGTCCTGGTCCCGGCGCGGCTCGCATCGACTCGGCTGCCGAACAAGCCGCTGGCCGACATCGGCGGCCTGCCGATGATCGTGCGCGTGGCGCAGCAGGTTTCGCGATCGAAGGCGCAGCGCGTCGTGGTCGCCGCCGACGACGAGGCAATCGTCGATGCGTGCGAGCGTCACGACGTGCAGGTGGTGCTCACGCGCGCGGACCATCCATCCGGCAGCGACCGCCTCGCCGAAGCGTGCGAGCTGCTGGCCCTGCACGATGACGAGATCGTCGTCAACGTGCAAGGCGACGAGCCGCTGATCGATCCGACGCTGGTCGACTCGGTCGCCGCGCTGCTCGAGGCCACGCCGCATGCGCAGATGTCGACGGCTGCGCACCGCATCGACGATCTCGCCGACGCCGCGAACACGAACGTCGTGAAGGTCGTGCTGGATGCGCAGGGCATGGCGCTGTATTTCAGCCGCGCGACGATCCCATGGTCGCGCGACGAATTCGCTTCCGGCGTTCACGCGCTGCCCGCCATGCCGCTGCTGCGGCATGTGGGCATCTACGGGTATCGCGCCGGCTTCCTGCGGCGGTTCCCCACGATGCCGCAGGCGCCGATCGAAACGGCCGAAGCGCTCGAACAATTGCGGGCCTTGTGGCACGGCCACCGCATCGCCGTGCACGTGACGGACAGCGCCCCCGGCATCGGCGTCGACACGCCCGCGGACCTGCAGCGTGTCCGCATGCTTTTCCTTGACCGGGGTTAACTGCGCGCGCGAGCGTGCATGCTATTCTCGCCACCGAAAGAGGGAAACATGCGACTGATCTTGTTGGGCCCGCCCGGCGCAGGCAAGGGGACGCAGGCCGCGTTCATCTGCCAGAAGTACGGCATCCCGCAAATCTCCACGGGCGACATGCTCCGCGCGGCCGTCAAGGCCGGCACGCCGCTCGGCTTGGCCGCGAAGAAGGTGATGGACTCCGGCGCGCTTGTGAGCGACGACATCATCATCGGCCTGGTGAAGGAACGCATCACGCAGGCCGATTGCGCCAACGGTTTCCTCTTCGACGGATTTCCGCGCACCATTCCCCAGGCCGAGGCGATGAAGAACGCCGGCGTCAAGCTCGATTACGTGCTCGAGATCGACGTGCCCTTCGACGCGATCGTCGAGCGCATGAGCGGGCGGCGCTCGCATCCCGGCTCCGGTCGCACCTACCACCTCAAGTTCAATCCGCCGAAGAAGGCCGGCGTCGACGACGTCACCGGCGAGCCGCTCGTGCAGCGCGACGACGACAAGGAAGAGACCGTGCGCAAGCGCCTGCAGGTCTATTCCGACCAGACGCGCCCGCTCGTCGCGTACTACGCGGGCTGGGCGAAGGCCGATCCCGCGCAAGCACCGAAGTACCGCTCCATCAGCGGCATGGGCACGGTCGAAGAGATCACGCAGCGCGCGTTGGCCGCGCTCGCGACCTAAAGCAACTCCAGCATCAGCTTGATCCTCGCCTTCACGGGCGACAGGTTCGTGGCCGGGAACTCGTCACCCGGCTTGGCGATGATTCCGCCTTCGGCACAGCGCGTCGCACGCAGCACCTTCACTTGCCTGGCCTGCGCGGCTCGCAGCGCGGGCAGGAGCGCGTCGTGCACGCTGCCGTTGCCGGTCGCGGCAACGACGATTCCGCGCACGCCTTGCGCGGCGAGCGACTGCACGGTGTCACCCCTCGCACCGGCATGGCTGAACACGATCTCGACGCGCGGCCACTCTTGCGCTGCTTCGACGCGTGCCAGCAGCGGCGGCCTTGGTGCGGCGGGCGGCCATTCGCGCACCATTCGCAACTTGCCCTCTTCGACATAGCCGACCGGTCCTTCGTCGGCGGAGCTGAACGGATCGAGCCGCCAGTTGTGCACCTTGGCGACGTCGCGCGCGTCGTGGATCACGCCGGCGCAGACGACCGTCACCCCGCGCGCCTGCGCCGATGAAGCCACCGCGACCGCATCGACGATGTTCTGCGGGCCGTCGGGGCTGATCGCGGTCGACGGGCGCATGGCGCAGGTCAGCGCGACGGGCTTCGTCGGCGCGAGCACTTCCTGCAGGAAGAATGACGTCTCCTCGATCGTGTCGGTGCCGTGCGTGATCACGATCCCGGCCACGTCCTCCTGCGCGAGCCAATGCGCGCAGCGCGAAGCGAGCGCGCGCCAGATCGCGAAAGTCATGTCCTTGCTGTCGACCTGCGCGACCTGCTCGCTCTCGGTCGGCACACCTTGCAGCGCCGGGATGCCCGCGAGCAGTTGTGCGATCCCGACCTGCGCCGCCTTGTAGCCGATGTTGTCGCCGGGGCTGGCGGACGTGCCCGCCAGGGTGCCGCCTGTCCCCAAAACGACGATTTTTCGTTGACCCACTTGCGTTTCCCGCCCCAGCTGGTTAAAAATACAGGTACTGGATATCGAAACAGGAGCCCATGCCGTGATCGACCAGCCCAAGCTCACCGCCCGCCAGCAGCAGATTCTGGACCTGATCCAGAGCGCCATCGCGCGCACCGGCGCACCGCCGACGCGTGCCGAGATCGCGTCCGAACTCGGGTTCAAGTCCGCCAACGCGGCGGAGGAACACCTGCAGGCGCTCGCGCGCAAGGGCGTCATCGAACTCGTGAGCGGCACCTCGCGCGGGATCCGCCTCAAGAGCGAAGCGCTGCGGCAGATCAACGAATCGCGCATCAAGCAGTTCGCGCTGCCGCTGCAAACGCTGGCGCAACTCGCGTTGCCCCTCGTCGGCCGCGTCGCCGCGGGCTCGCCGATCCTCGCACAGGAACACGTCGACCAGACCTACTACGTCGAGAGCTCGCTGTTCCAGCGTCGCCCCGATTACCTGCTGAAGGTGCGCGGCATGTCGATGCGCGACGCCGGCATCATGGACGGCGACCTGCTCGCGGTGCAGGCCACGAAGGATGCGAAGAACGGCCAGATCATCGTCGCGCGCCTGGGCGACGAAGTCACCGTCAAGCGCTTCCGGCGCAACAAGCACCTGATCGAACTGCACGCCGAAAACCCGGATTACGCGACGATCGTCGTCGAGCCGGGCGAACCGTTCGAGATCGAAGGCCTCGCCGTCGGCCTGATCCGCAACACGATGCTCATGTAGCAGTCACACAGCCGGCGCCGCCGCAGGTGGCAGGCGTACCGTCCTCGCAGCGAGGACTACCCTGCGGCAGCCGGTCTCCCAACGAATCCTGCCGTGTGCTTCGCAAGGAGTCTCACATGGCCGCCGCATTGTTCGCTTTTCTTCGCTCGAGTCTTCACTCGCTGTTGCCGCGCAGGGCGGGCAACCCGTTGCCCACCATGCATTCGCTCCGGACGCGTGGCGGGCAGCAGGGCTGCCCACCCGGCGCGCCCTTTCAACGCTCGCGTTGCGTGCGCGTCGTGCAATCGCGCGGCCGGCTCGTGATCTCCGGCCGCATGGCCGACGTCTGCGCCGAGCTCGACCGCCTGGCCGCGCTCGAATCGGCGGGCGCCGCTTAACCCTTCTTGGCACCCACGAGGTAGTCACCCTTGCCCAGCTCCACACCGTTGTGGCGCAGGATCGCGTAGGCGGTGGTGACGTGGAAGAACATGTTCGGCAGCGCCCAAGTGGTCAGGTACGCCTGGGCCTTCATCGTGCGCGTGCTGCCGCCCGACGGGAAGCTGATGTCCTTGTCCTCGGTGCCATCGAGCTTGTCGGCAGGAACGCTGGCGAGGAAGTCCAGCGTCTTCGCGATGCGCGCCTTCAGCTCGGGAAAGCTCGCTTCGTTGTCGTCGAACTTCGGCGCGTCGACGCCCGCGATGCGCGCGGCGCACAGCTTCGCCGCGTCGCACGCGATCTGCACCTGCTTCGTGAACGGCAGCATGTCCGGCGCCAGGCGGTAGTTCAGGAGGTTCGCGGGGTCGAACTTCTTCGCTTCCGCGTACGCCGCGCCCTTGTCGAGGAAGTGCGACAGGTTCGTCAGCATGTGCGCGAACACCGGCAGGCTGGCGGAAGACATCGAGATGCTCATGGCTTGTACTCCTCGTTACGGTTGGGAAAGCGCGCACTGTAAGCGCAAGCCGCCAACCGCGCCGCCGTGGGCCCTTGCGCGCGAGGCACAATCGGGGCATGAACATCGTGATCCTCGACGATTACCAGGACGCGGTGCGCAAGCTGAAGTGCGCGTCGAAGCTCGAAGAGTACCCTGCCAAGGTCTACACCAACACCATCAAGGGGATCGGCCAGCTGTCGGTGCGCCTGCGCGATGCCGACGTGATCGTCCTCATTCGCGAACGCACCCACATCACCCGCCACCTGATCGAGAAGCTGCCGCGGCTGCGCCTCATCGCGCAGACCGGGCGCGTCGGCGCGCACGTCGACGTGCAGGCCTGCACGGAACGCGGCGTGGCCGTTGCCGAGGGCGTGGGTTCGCCGGTCGCGCCCGCTGAACTCACCTGGGCCCTGATCATGGCGGCGATGCGCCGCCTGCCGCAGTACATCGGCAACCTCAAACACGGCGCGTGGCAGCAGTCGGGCATGAAGTCCGCATCGATGCCGCCGAACTTCGGGCTGGGCATGGTCCTGCGCGGGCGCACGCTGGGCGTGTGGGGCTACGGCAAGATCGGCCAGCTGCTGGCCGGCTACGGCAAGGCCTTCGGCATGCGCGTGCTCGTATGGGGCAGCCCGTCATCGCGCGCACGCGCCGAAAGCGACGGACTGCAAACGGCCGAATCGCGCGAAGAGCTGTTCTCCGAAAGCGACGTCTTGAGCCTGCACCTGCGGCTCGCCGAGGAGACGACCGGCATCGTCACGCTCGAGGACCTCGGGCGCATGAAGCCGACGGCGCTCCTGGTGAACACGTCGCGCGCGGAACTGATCGAGCCCGATGCGCTCGTCGCCGGCCTGAACCGCGGCCGGCCCGGCATGGCGGCCGTCGACGTGTTCGAGAGCGAGCCGATCCTGCAAGGCCACCCGCTATTGCGCCTGGAGAACTGCATCTGCACGCCGCACATCGGCTACGTGGAGCTGGACAGCTATGAGCTTTACTTCGGTGCGGCTTTCGACAATGTGGTGAACTTCATCCGGGGCACGCCGACGAACATCGTGAACCCCGGCGCGCTGCAAGTGCGGCGCTAGCGGGCCGCGGCGGTCTTCGCATGCGCCCGGCGCATGCGCTCGATTCCGGCTTTGCGTTTGTACGGTGGCGCATCGGCCCGTATATTGATTCCCTTTTGGAATGCGAACGGGAGCCCATCGAATGCTGTCTTCTGCCCAGCCGGCCGCCGCCGCCGCGCGCCCCGAGCGTCTGCCCGCTGTCCTGTGGCCGCTGCTGTTCGGCAACTTCGTGATCGGCAGCGGCGTGATGGTGGTGCCGGGCGCGCTCAACGACATCAGCGGCTCGCTGCAAATCTCCGTGGCGACCGCCGGGCAGTTGATCACCGCGGCCGCGCTGATGATGTGCGCCGGCGCGCCGCTGTTCGCGGCCGTCGTCGCGGGCTGGGACCGCCGCCGCCTGCTCGCCCTGTCGATGGCGTGGTACGGCCTCTTCCACCTGGCGTGCACCCTCGCCCCGAGCTTCGCCGTGCTGCTGCCGCTGCGCGTGCTGGCGGTGATCCCGCCCGCGATCTTCACGCCGCAGGCCGCCGCATGTGTCGGCCTGCTGGTCGCGCCGGAGCAGCGCGGCCGCGCGATCACGTTCGTTTTCCTCGGCTGGTCGATCGCCTCGGTGCTCGGGTTGCCGATGGGCGCCTACGTCGGCGGGACGCTCGGCTGGCGCAGCGCGTTCGCGCTCGTCGGGGTCATGAGCCTGGTGAGCGCGCTGTGGGTGTGGCGCAGGATGCCCGACGGCGTGAAGCCGCCCGCGCTGTCGATGGCTGCGTGGGGCGAGACCTTCCGCTCCGGCGCGCTGATGCTGTGCGTTGGCGTGACGGTGCTCTATTCCGCCGGCCAGTTCGTGCAGCTGTCGTACATGGCGCCCTACTTCAAGGCGAAGATCGGCATCACGCCGGGCCAGCTCGGGCTGCTGTTCATGTGGTTCGGCGTGTTCGGCTTCATCGGCAACATGGTGATGTCGCGCCACATCGATCGCATCGGTGCGTCGCGCGCGGTGATGATCGGCGTCGTCGGCATGGCGATCACCATGCTCGCCTTCCCGCTGGCGACCAGCCTCGCGCTCGCGGCCGCCATCGTCATCCCGTGGGGGCTGGGCTGCTTCTCGTCGAACTCCGCGCAGCAGGCCCGGCTCGTCGGGATCGCGCCGCCGCTCGCATCCGCTTCGATCGCGCTGAACAGCTCCGCGATGTATGCGGGCCAGGCGCTGGGCGCGGCGTCCGGCGGCGCGTTGATCGCGCAAGGCTCGATGGATTCGCTCAGCCGCGTCGGCTTCGCGATCCTCATCGCGGCGATGGCGCTGAGCGCGTGGGCCTCGACGTTCAGGCACCGCACGCGCACCTGAAACGCGCGAAGGCGTGGCCGATAATGGCCGCATGACCGTCACGTTCCCGAAAGTCGCCGTCATCGGCGCCGGCGCGATGGGCCGCGGCATCGCGCAGGTCGCGGCGCAGGCCGGCAGCGTCGTGCACCTGTTCGACACGCAAGCGGCCGCCGTCGAAAAGGCGCGCGGCGAAGTCGCGTCGCAATGGTCGCGCATGCACGACAAGGGCCGCATGGACGAAGCGCAGGTGCGTGCCTGCAACGAGCGCCTGCAGGCGGCGGCGGCGCTCTCCGACATCGCCGATTGCGACCTCGTCGTCGAAGCGATCGTCGAGCGGCTCGACGTGAAGAAATCGCTGTTCGCCGAACTCGAAAGTGTCGTGCGCGACTCCGCGGTGCTCGCGACGAACACGTCGTCGCTGTCCGTGACCGCGATCGCCTCGGGGCTGAAGCATCCGCAGCGCGTCGCCGGGTATCACTTCTTCAATCCCGTTCCGCTGATGAAGGTCGTCGAAGTCGTCGCGGGCCTGAAGACCGACCCCGAAGTCTGCGGCCGGCTGGCTGCGTTTGCGAAGCAATTCGGGCACACACCCGTGCAAGCGCAGGACACTCCCGGCTTCATCGTCAACCACGCGGGGCGCGCTTACGGCACCGAGGCGCTGCGCATCGCCGGCGAAGGCATCGCGGACTTCGCGACCATCGATCGCATCCTCAGGGACCAGGCCGGGTTCAAGCTGGGCCCGTTCGAGCTGTTCGACCTGACGGCGCTCGACGTGTCGCACCCGGTCATGGAGTCGATCTATCACCAGTACTTCGAGGAGCCGCGCTACCGGCCGAGCGTGATCACCGCGCAGCGTCTCGCTGCCGGCGTGGTCGGGCGCAAGGTGGGCGAAGGCTTCTATCGCTACGTCGACGGCAAGGCGCAGGTGCCTGCCGAACCCGCAGTTCCGAAAGTGGACGAGATGCCGCCGGTGTGGGTGTCGACGCGCGCCGCGCGCCGCCAGGAGCTCTACCAGTTGCTCAAGGACCTCGGCGCGAAGATCGAAACCGGCCAGTCGCCGTCGCTGAATGCGTTGACGCTCGTCGCGCCGCTCGGGTTCGACGTCACGACGGTCGCCGTCGTCGAGCGGCTGGACCCCGCGCGCACCATCGGCATCGACATGCTGGTGGATGACGCAGCCACGAAGCGACGCGTGCTCGCGACGAACCCGGCCACGCGGCCGGACATGCGCGATGCGGCGCATGCCCTCTTTGCGCGCGACGGCAAGCCCGTGAGCGTCATTCGCGATTCGGGCGGCTTCGTCACGCAGCGCGTCGTCGCATCGATCGTGAACATCGCATCCGACATCTGCCAGCAACGCATCTGCAGCCCGAAGGATCTCGAAACCGCCGTGACACTCGGCCTCGGCTACCCGATGGGGCCGCTCGCGATGGGCGACCGCTGGGGCCCGGCCAACGTCCTCGAGGTGCTGTTCAACATGCAGACCGTCTACGGCGATCCGCGCTACCGCCCGAGCCCGTGGCTGCGGCGCCGCGGCGCGATCGGCCTGTCGCTGCTGCAGGAGGAAGGCTGATGGCTGCCGAATTGAAGAGCACGACGCACGGGCGCACGATGGTGTTGACCATCAGCAACCCGGAGCACCGCAACGCACTCGCGCCCGAGATGTATGCGGCCGGCGTGGAAGCGCTCAACGCCGCGGAAACGAACCCCGAGGTCCGCTCGGTCGTGCTCACGGGCGAAGGAGCCATCTTCTGCGCCGGCGGCAACCTGCAGCGGCTGCAAGCCAACCGCCAGCAGCCGCCCGAAGTGCAAGCGCGCAGCATCGACGGCCTGCACAGCTGGATCGAGGCGATCCGCACGTTCCCCAAGCCGGTGATCGCGGCTGTCGAGGGGCCGGCGGCGGGCGCGGGATTTTCCTTGTGCCTCGCGAGCGATTTCATCGTCGCGGCGCAGGATTCGTTCTTCATCATGGCCTACGTGAACGTGGCGCTGTCGCCCGACGGCGGCGCGACGTGGCAGCTCGCGCGAATGCTGCCGCGCCAGCTCGCCAGCGAGCTCCTCATGATGGGCGAGCGCATTCCGGCGACGCGCCTGCGCGAACTGGGCGTGGTCAACCGCATCGCTGCGCCCGGCCGCGCCCTGGATGAGGCACTTGCGATGGCCGAGGCGTTGAACGCGAAAGCCCCGAACGCGCTGGCCAGCATGAAGGAGCTCATGAACGACGCGGCCGATGCGAGCCTGTCGCGCCAGCTCGCCGGCGAGCGCGAGCATTTCGTGCGCAACCTGCATCACGCCAACGCCGGCATCGGCATCGCCGCCTTC
>DATBPW010000171.1:0-11438 GCA_036561125.1 Ramlibacter sp.
AACAGCGCCAGCAGCACGCCCACGGCCGCTTCGCTCTGCCCATTGCGCAGCGCGAGCAGCGGCGCTGCCATGCGCGTGCCGGCCATGCAGGCATGCACGCAGATCTGGCCGGCGATCAGGCGCGCAAGCGCCGGTTGGACGCTCGCCATTTCAGGCGGCGGGGCCCGCGTCGGTGTCGCGCGGCGTGTTGCTCGCCGCCAGCGACGCAAGATGTTCCGCGACTTCGGCGGCGGGTTCGGCCGATTGCACGAAGGCGGCGGGAATCTTCTTCGAGCCCTTCACGCCGAGGCTCGTGAGCTTCTCGGCCTGCGAGATCAGGTTGCCGCGGCCGGTCTCGAGTTTCCGGCGCGCCTCGCCGTACGCGGACTGCGCCTGGTCGAGGCGCTGGCCGAGCGCCTCGAGGTCCTTCACGAACTCGCAGAACTTGTCGAACAGGATGGCGCCGCGCTCGGCGATCTTCTGCGCGTTGCGGTTCTGGTCTTCCTGCCGCCACAGGTAGGCGACCGTGCGCAGCACGAACAGCAGCGTCGACGGGCTCACGAGCAGCACGTTGCGCTCCCACGCATGCGAAAACAGCTGCCGGTCGTTCGCGGCCGCGAGCATGAAAGCCGGCTCGATCGGGATGAACATCATCACGAAGTCCATCGTCGGGTACAGCTTCTGGTACTCGCGGTCCGACAGGCCGCCGACGTGGCGCTTCATCGAATCGAGGTGCGCCTTCAGCGCCGCTGCACGTTCGTCGTCGCCGGCGGCACTGGTGTATTGCTCGTAGGCGACCAGCGACACTTTCGAATCGACGACGAGCTGGCGCCCGCCCGGCAGGTTGATGAGCGCGTCGGGCCGCCCGCGCGAGCCGTCGTCGCGGCGCTTGCTGTCCTGCAGGAGGTAATGCTCGTCCTTCATCAGGCCCGAAGACGACAGCAGCTCCTCCATCACCCATTCGCCCCAGGCGCCCTGCACCTGCGCATTGCCCTTGAGCGCGTCGGTGAGATTCTGCGCATCCTGGCTCAGCGTCTTGTTCAGCGACATGAGCTGGCGCACCTGCTCCGCGAGCGCGGTGCGGTCCTTGCCCTCCTGCACGTAGACCTCTTCGACCTTGCCCTTGAACTCGCCCAACTGGCGGCGCAGCGGCTCGAGCAGGTCGCCGAGCGCGGTCTTGTTCTGGTCGGCGAACTTCTGCGACTTCTCCTCGAGGATCTGGTTGGCCAGCACCTTGAACTGGTTGGCGAGCTTGTCCTCGGCTTCCTGCAGCAGCGCGAGCTTTTCCTGCGCGGACTTGCGCTCGCCCTGCAGCGTCGCATCGAGCTGCGCCTGCGCCGTGCGCAAGCCGGCGGCGTCGGACTCGGCGGCTTCACGCGCGCGCCGTTCGGATTCGAGCTGGCGTCGCGCTTCGTCGAGCGAGTTCGCGAACTGCGCGGCCCGCTCTCGCAGCTGCGCGGCCTCGGGTGCGAGCTCGGCGCGTGCGTTCGCGACGGCGACGTCGATCTCGCCCGCGCGCGATGACCGCGCAACACGCCAGGCCGCGAAAGCGCCGACGGCGATCCCGGCCAGCATCGCCAAGGCGACTGCAATCGACTGCGCATCCACTGTCTTCATCCCCTCGCGGACGGGTGTTACGGCTGCCCGCCCTGAGCTCAAGGATAACCGCGATGCAGCGGCGACTCAGCCTTTCAGCACTTCCGGATTGACAGGAGTGAGAGGTTTTCCATGGACAAGGTAGCCGACCAGGTTGTCCGCGGCGAGGTCCGCCATCGCGCGCCGCGTGGTGACGCTGGCGCTCGCGATGTGCGGCGTGAGCACGACGTTGGGCACCGTGAGCAAGTCGGGATGCACCTGGGGCTCGCCCTCGAAGACATCCAGCGCCGCGCCGGCGATCGTCCTCGTGCGCAACGCCTGCGCCAGGGCCGCGTCGTCGACGATGCCGCCGCGCGCGACGTTGGTCAGCGTCGCCGTGGGTTTCATCATCGCGAGCTCCGTCGCGCCGATCGTGTGGTGCGATTCCTTCGTGTACGGCAGCACGAGCACCAGATGGTCGGCGGTGCGAAGCAATTCGTCCTTCGTCACGTAGCGCGCCTTGCATTCCGCTTCGACCTGCGGATCGAGGCGCGAACGGTTGTTGTAGATCACCTTCATGCCGAAGCCGTGCGCGCCGCGCCGCGCGATGCCCTGCCCGATCCGGCCCATGCCGAGGATGCCCAGCGTCGCGCCGTGCACCTCGGTGCCGGTGAACATGTCGTAGCGCCAGCGGTCCCATTTCCCGGCGCGCAGGAAATGTTCGCTCTCGGTCATGCGACGCGCAATGGCCATCATCAACGCGAAACCGAAATCGGCGGTCGTTTCGGTCAGCACGTCGGGCGTGTTGGTCCCCAGCACGCCGCGCGCCGTCATCGCGGGCACGTCGAAGTTGTTGTAGCCGACGGCCATGTTCGCGCAGATCTTCAGCTGCGGCGCACTCGCCAGGGTTTGCGCATCGACCGGCTGGCTCGTCGTGAGGGCACCGGCCTTGCCGGCCAGCTTCGCGGCGAACTGCGGCTTGTCCCACAACTCGTCGGCCTGGTTGTCGTCGACCTCGAAGTGCACGCGCAGCTTCTCGAGCGTTTCCGGAAAGATCGCGCGCGCGACCAGGATCTTCGGTTTCATGGGACGCTCTTCGCGGGCGCCGGTGCGGTGACCGGCTCGCCGCCGCCCATGCGCGTGTTGGGAACGTCCACATGCCAGCCGTGGACTGCGAGCAGCACGAAGAACCCGACGACGTAGCCGAGGCTGACGTGCCAGCCGGCCTTCACGTACGCCGCGACGGATTTCGCCTGCGGGTACATGTTCGACAGCGCGACGCCGGCCGACGACCCGAACCAGATCATCGAGCCGCCGAAGCCCACCGCATACGCGAGGAAGCCCCAGTCGTAGCCGCCCTGGTGCAACGCCAGCGCGGTCAGCGGGATGTTGTCGAAGACGGCGCTCACGAAGCCCAGGCCGAACGCCGTCTCCCACGACGCCGCGGGCAGCGCCTTGACCGGCATCATCGCCGCGCACGAAACAAGCGACAGCAGGAAGACGCTGCCGCGGACCGCGCCCGGCAGCAAGTTCCATGTCGGCTTGCGCCACGGCGCGGTGGCGAGGATCGCAACCCACACCGCGATCCCGATCACCGGCCAGTGGTCCAGGACGTCCGGTGCGTTGATGTTGAAGTAGACGTTCACGGCGAGCGCGGAGACGAGGATGATCGCGACGATCACCACACGCGGCGCCTCGAAAAACGCATCCACCGGGTCGTCCTTCATGATCGGCTGCAGCCGGTGCTGCTGCTTCGCGGCGATCACGCCGAAGATTGCAACCGCCACGAACGCGGCGATGTAGGCCTCGAAGACCTCGGCCGGCGGAACTCCGGCGATCCACATCATCGTGGTCGTCGTGTCGCCCACGACGCTGCCCGCACCCCCCGCATTGCTCGCCGCGACGATCGCGGCCAGGTAGCCGACGTGCACCCGGCCCTTGAACAGCACGTGCGCCATTGCGCCGCCGATCATGGCCGCCGCGATGTTGTCGAGGAAACTCGACATCACGAAGACGATCACCAGCAGCAGGAAGCCGCCCCTCCAGTCGTCGGGCAGGTACTCCGGCAGCAGCGTGGGCAGCCCGCTCTTCTCGAAGTGGTCCGCCAGCAGCGCGAACCCGAGCAGCAGGCCGAGCAGGTTCGCCAGCGTCACCCATTCGTGCCTCACCAGCGCTGCGAGCCCGTCCAGTCCCGGGACGCCGCCGAACTCCGAGAACCCCAGCTTGTAGAGCGTGATCACCGCGAGCCCGGCGAGTGCGACGTACAACGTGTGGTGGTGGAAGATCGCGACGCCCGCGAGCGTGAGCGCGAACAGGATGAAATCCAGCGGTATTCCGGCGATAGCCAATGTCGTCTCCGTTTCTTTTGTCCTGCCCCGGCCGTTCGATTATTGCGCCTCGGCTGTAGGCAGCAACTGACGGCGAGCGGACCGCCGTTCCTACCGCGCGCGCCGGCCGCGCTTCCTACAGTGTCCGGCAGGAGAACGCGTGATGAACCAGGATCGTTTGCGCGGCCAGTGGAAACAGGTCAAGGGCCGAATCAGGGAGCAATGGGGCCGGCTGACGGACGACGACCTCGACGTGATCGCCGGCAAGCGCGACCAGTTGCTCGGCCGCATCCAGCAGCGCCACGGCATCGCCAAGGACGAAGCCCGGCGCCAGGTGCGCGAATTCGAATCGCGCAATCCCGACGTGGCGTTCGACGACGCTCCCGGCCGGGACGCCGGCTAATCGAGCCAGCGCGTGAAGTCCTCGAGCGGCACGCGCGGCGTGTAGAAGGTGTTCACCTTCTCCGCCGGGTCGCCGTAACCCATCGACATCCCGCAGACGAGCATCTCCTGCGGCGCCGCGCCGATGTGCGGCAGGATGATCTTCGAAAACGGGTTCCACGCCGCTTGCGGGCACGTATGCAGGCCCTGCGCGCGCGCGGCGACCATGACGTTCTGCAGGAACATGCCGCAGTCGACCAGTGAGCCGCGGCCGAGGATCCGGTCGATCGTGAACATCAGCCCGACCGGCGCATCGAAGAACCTGAAGTTTCGATGGTGCTGGGCGTGCATCTTGTCCTTCTCGCCCTTGGCGATGCCCAGCAGCGCGTACAGCCCCCAGCCGTTCTCGCGCCTGCGGTCGATGAAGGGCGAGACCCATTTCTGCGGATAGTAGTCGTACTCCTCGCCGTATTCGATGGCCAGCGCCGGGTTCGCGTAGATCGCGTCGTGCGCGGCGCAGACTTTCCCGACCAGCGCATCGCGGCTGCGTCCCTGCAGCACGTACACGTTCCACGGCTGCGTGTTCGTGCCCGAAGGTGCGCGGCGGGCGACGCCAAGAACGTGCCCGATCGCCTCGCGCGGCACGGGCTTCGGCAGGAATGCGCGGCAGGAAAAGCGCGTCTCGATCGCCGTGTCCACGCTGGCCGGGTCGGCGACGGTTTCGGTGACGGCGTGCCGCGTCATTGCAGCGCCTCCAGCACACCCTTGAGCTGCGGCGGCAGTTGCGCGGGACGGCGCGCCGCGCGATCGACGTAGACGTGCACGAAATGGCCTTTCGCCGCGGTCTGCTGCTCGCCCTTGACGAACACGCCGACTTCGTAGCGCACGCTCGAGCGCCCGACGTGCGCGACGCGGATGCCCGCTTCGACTTGCTGCGGAAACTCGATCGGCGTGAAGTAGTTGCAGTGCGTTTCCACCACGAGCCCGATCACGTCGCCGCGCTGGATGTCGAGCGCACCGCGATCGATCAGGTGCGCATTCACGGCGGTGTCGAACCAGCTGTAGTACACGACGTTGTTCACGTGGCCGTAGATGTCGTTGTCCTCCCAACGGGTGCTGATCTCGTGGAAGGCGCGATAGGCGCTGCGCGGCTCCGGCCGCGGTTTGTCGGGTGGGCTTTCGGTCATCGCCGCCGATTCTGCCAGCGCGCTGCGTACTGCGCGGCGACGCGGAACGTGTTGACCTGCACCTGCACCGTGTCCTCGATGCGCGCGCCATAGCCGCCGGCCATCGCGAACGCGAGCGGCACCCGGCGCTGCCACGCCCATTCGAACACGCGCCGGTCGCGCGCCTCCAGGCCATCCCAGGTGAGCTTCAGGCGGCCGAGCCGGTCGCCTTCGTGCGGGTCCGCGCCCGCGAGGTAGATGACGAGCCTCGGCTCGAACCGCTCATCGAGCTGCTCGAGTGCGCGGTCGAGCGCGTGCAGGTAGTCATCGTCGCGCGTACCGTCGGGCAGGTCCACGTCCAGGTCGCTCGCCTCCTTGCGGAACGGGAAGTTGCGGCCGCCGTGGATCGACAGCGTGAACACCGAATCGTCGCCGCGAAAGATGTGCGCGGTGCCGTTGCCCTGGTGCACATCGAGATCGACGATGGCGACGTCGAGCGGTTTGCGATGGACGCGCAGCCACTCCGCCTGCATGAGCCGCGCCGCGACGGCCGCGTCGTTGAACACGCAGAAGCCGCCGCCCTTGTGCGCGTATGCGTGATGCGTGCCGCCCGCGATGTTCGCGGCGACGCCCTCGGCGAACGCGGCGCGGCACGCGCCGATGGTCGCGCCGACGGAGCGGCGCGAGCGCTCGACCATCGCTTCGCTCCACGGGAAGCCGATTTCACGCATCACCGCTGGCTCGACACTGCCGTCGCTGATCGCCCGGATGTACGACGGCGTGTGCACGAGCGCGAGCTCCCCGTCCGTGGCTGCCGGCGCCCGCGTGAGCTTGATCCCTGGAAGCTCATCCGCGAGGCGGTCGCGCAGCAGTTCGTACTTGGCCAGCGGGAAGCGGTGCCCCGGCGGCAGGGGAAGGACGAACTGCGTCGAGTAATAGACCTGCACGACAGGATTGTGGCGAGCCTCGGCCGGGCGGGATTTCTAGGGCGCAAGACCTAGAATGTTGCGCCGCATCAAAAAATGCTTGCAATCGCACCGGCCGTCCTTATACTTTCCCCTATGCTGCGCTGCAACAAGGCCGGGTCACCGGGGTTCAGGGCAGATTCTTTCACCTACCCCTCGGAGAATCCATCATGTTGACCGCAGAACAAGTCCTGGCCTCGCAAAAAGCCAACCTCGAAACCCTCTTCGGCCTGACGAACAAGGCGTTCGAAGGCGTCGAGAAGCTCGTCGAGCTGAACGTCACCGCCACGAAGGCCGCGCTGGCCGAAGCCGCCGGCACGACGCAGGCGATGCTGAGCGTCAAGGACGCGCAGGAACTGCTCGCGCTGCAAGCGTCGCTGTTCCAGCCGCTCGCCGAGAAGTCGGCCGCGTACAGCCGCCACCTCTACGACATCGCATCGGGCACGAACGCCGAGTTCGTGAGGACGTTCGAAGCGCAGACCGCCGAATCGCAGAAGAAGTTCCTGGCGCTCGTCGACAACGCCTCGAAGAACGCGCCGGCCGGCAGCGAGACCGCCGTCGCCGTGTTCAAGAGCGCCGTCGCCGCCGGCAACAACGCGCTCGAGTCGGTGCAGAAGGCCGTCAAGCAGGCGACCGAAGTGGCCGAAGCCAACTTCAACGCCGTGGCCGCGCAAACCGTCAACGCGACGAAGACGACCACGTCCTCGCGCAAGCGTTAAGCAGTTCACGCGACAAGGCAGTGCCCCGCCCCAGCCCGGGCGGGAACTCCAGCGAACACGGACAATCCATCCGATACTCCTTGCGACGAGCGGGAGTTCTTCAGGTTGTCTCCTCGGGTCCTTTCGACACCCTCATGGGTTCAGGGATCCTTCAAGCCCCGGCGGCAACGCCGGGGTTTTTTTATGGGCCTCGCGGATAATGTGACGTTAACGTCAACGTCAACTCCCAGGAGAACACCATGGACATCAGCGGCAAGGTCTTCATCGTCACCGGCGGGGCATCGGGGCTCGGCGAAGGCACGGCACGCATGCTCGCCGCGAACGGCGGCAAGGTCGTCATTGCCGACATGCAGGCCGAGAAGGGCGAAGCCGTCGCGAACCAGATCGCCGGCGCGTTCGTCAAGTGCGACGTGAGCCAGGAGGCCGACGGCAAGGCGGTCGTCGACAAGGCCGTGTCCATGGGCAAGCTGATGGGCCTGGTGAATTGCGCCGGCATCGCGCCGGCCGAACGCACCGTCGGCAAGAAGGGACCGCACGACCTCGGCCTGTACACGAAGACGATCATGGTCAACCTCGTCGGCTCGTTCAACATGATCCGCCTCGCGGCGGATGCGATGGGCAAGAACGAACCCGAAGCCACCGGCGAGCGCGGCTGCCTGATCTCCACCGCTTCGGTCGCGGCCTACGACGGCCAGATCGGGCAAGCGGCATACAGCGCGTCGAAGGGCGGCGTCGTCGGCATGACGCTGCCGATCGCGCGCGACCTTTCGCGCAGCGGCATCCGCAACATGACGATCGCGCCCGGCATCTTCGGCACGCCGATGCTGTTCGGCATGCCCAAGGAAGTGCAGGACGCGCTCGCGGCGAGCGTGCCCTTCCCGTCGCGCCTGGGCACGCCCGAGGATTACGCGAAGCTCGCGAAGCACATCTTCGAGAACGACATGCTCAACGGCGAAGTGATCCGCCTCGACGGCGCGATCCGCCTCGCGCCGAAGTGATCGTCACGCGTTCGTTTCCCTGAACGGGTTCGGCACATCGGGCGGCTCCGGCAGCCCGATGCGCTCGTACTCCGAGATCACCTGCGCGCCGAGGAGCAGCAGCGTGGCGCCGATCTCCAGGCTGAAGAGCACGACGATCGCGGTGGTCAGCGAGCCGTACACCACGCTCACCTGCGACAGCGTATTGAAGTACCACACGAGCACGTGGCGCGTCACCTCCCACAGCAGCGACGCCGTCGCGCCGCCGATGAACGCGTGCTTCCAGCGCAGCCGGCCGACGGGCATCACGACGTACACCGAGCTCACCACGAAGACTTCGCCCGCGAGACCCAGCAAGTAGAGCAGTGCGCCCGACACGCCCTTGAGCGGCCAGTCGTGCCCGAACAGCCTGATGCTGTCCTGCCCGATCGCCTGCAAGGCCGCCGACGCCAGCGTCACGACCAGCACGCCCACGGCGAGGCACAGGATGTACACGTACGGCAGCACGGCCGACACGATGTAGCGGCGCTTCTTGGTGCCGATGCGATGCAGGAAGATCACCGAGAACGCGTTCTCCAGCACCGTGAACGCGAGCGAGCTGAAGAACAGCATCGTGACCAGCAACAGCCCGCCCACCACGTCGCGGTTCGCGAGGAACTGGCGCAGCTCGCCGATCACCGCATCGGATTGGCCGGGCACGAGCCAATCCAGGTAACGGCCGAGCGTCGCCAGCAGCAGCGCCTGGTCCACGAAGTGCGACAGCGCGATCACCAGCAGGATCAGCAGCGGCACGATCGACAGCAGCGCGTAATACGCGACGGCGCCGGCGAGCAGCAGGCCCTGGTTCTTCTTGAACTGCTTCAGCACGCACAACGTGAACCCGAACGGGTTCTGGATGACGTGCGCGACGCGCGGCGTGAAGACTCGCATGCCCCCTGTCAGACGTCGATGGCTGTGGCCGAGCCCGCCTTCTTGCGCAGCTCGAATTTCTGGATCTTGCCCGTGGACGTCTTCGGCAGCTCGCCGAAGACGACGGCCTTCGGCACCTTGAAGCCCGCCAGGTGCTTGCGGCAGTGCGCGACGATCTCTTCCGGCGACGGGTTCGCTCCCGCTTTCAGCTCGACGAACGCGCAAGGTGTCTCGCCCCACTTCGCGTCGGGTTTGGCGACGACGGCGGCGGCCAGCACATCGGGATGACGGTACAGCACGTCCTCCACCTCGATCGACGAGATGTTCTCGCCACCCGAAATGATGATGTCCTTGCTGCGGTCCTTGATCTTGATGTAGCCGTCCGGGTACTGCACGGCGAGGTCCCCGGTGTGGAACCAGCCGCCCGCGAACGCATCGTTCGTGGCCTTCGGGTTCTTGAGGTAGCCCTTCATCGTGATGTTGCCGCGGAACATGATCTCGCCCATGGTCTCGCCGTCCCACGGCACGGGGGCCATGGTCGCGGGATCGAGCACGCGCGCGTCGCGCTGCAGGTGGTAGCGCACGCCCTGCCGCGCGTTCAGGCGAGCACGCTCGCCGATGTCCAGCCCGTTCCACTCGCCGTGCTTCGGGCACACGGTCGCCGGGCCGTACACCTCGGTCAGGCCGTAGACGTGCGTGAGGTCGAAGCCGAGCCGCTCCATGCCCTCGATCATCGACGCGGGCGGCGCCGCACCGGCGACCATGCCCTTCACGCCGCGCGGCAGCCCCTGCTTGAGTTCATCCGGCGCATTCACCAGCAGGCCGTGCACGATGGGCGCACCGCAGTAATGCGTCACGCCGTGCGCCTTGATCGCATCGACCATCGCCTTCGCCTCGACGCGGCGCAGGCACACGTTCACGCCCGCGCGTGCGGCGACGGTCCATGGAAAGCACCAGCCATTGCAGTGGAACATCGGCAAAGTCCACAGGTAGACGGGATGCTTGGGCATGTCCCATTCGAGGATGTTGGAGACCGCGTTGCTCGCCGCGCCGCGATGGTGGTACACGACACCCTTGGGATTGCCCGTCGTGCCGCTGGTGTAGTTCAGCGCGATCGCGTCCCATTCGTCGCCGGGCAACTGCCACGCGAACTCCGGATCGCCGCCGGCGACGAAGTCGTCGTACGCGAGGCTGCCGATCCGCTCGCCGGGGCCGAACACGGCATCCTGCGCATCGATCACCAGCAACTCGTGCTTCGACCGGCGCAGTGCGATGGCCTTCTTCATCGCCGGCGCGAATTCCGGATCGACGATGACCGCTTTCGCTTCGCCGTGGTCGAGCATGAACGCGATCGTTTCGGGGTCGAGCCGCGTGTTGAGCGTGTTGAGCACTGCGCCGGCCATCGGGATGCCGAAATGCGCCTCGACCATGGCCGGCACGTTCGGCAGCATGACCGCGACGGTGTCGCCCGGGCCGATGCCGCGCTGGCGCAGCGCGCTCGCCAGCTGCCGGCAGCGCGAATACACCTCGGCCCACGTGCGCCGCAGGTCCCCGTGCACGACGGCGAGCTGGTGCGGGTAGACCTCGGCCGAGCGCTCGATGAACGACAGCGGCGACAGCGGCGCGAAATTCGCCGCGTTGCGGCCCAGGTCCCGGTCGAAAATGCCCATCGCTTCCTCCTGCTGCGTTGCCCGGCAAGCGTAATGCAAGAATAGCGAACGATGGCGATTCCCCAGGCATTCATCCAGGAGCTGCTGGCGCGGGCCGACATCGTGGAGGTCGTCGGCCGCTACGTGCCGCTCAAGAAGGCCGGCGCGAACTTCGTCGGCCTGTGCCCGTTCCACACCGAGAAGTCGCCGTCGTTCAACGTCAACCCGGCGCGGCAGTTCTATCACTGCTTCGGCTGCGGCAAGAGCGGCGACGCCATCCGGTTCCTGATGGAACACACCGGCATGAACTTCGTCGAGGCGACCAAGGAGCTCGCGGGCGAATTCGGCATGGAAGTGCCGGAAGACGATGCGAGCCCGGTCGAGCGCGAGCGCGCGGCCAAGGCCCGCGAGAAACACCTGACGCTGACGGAAGTGCTCGAGAAGGCCGGCGAGGCTTTCCGCAAGCACCTGAAGAATTCACCGCGCGCGATCGAGTACCTCAAGGGCCGCGGCCTGTCGGGCGAGATCGCCAAGCGCTTCGGGCTGGGCTACGCGCCCGAAGGCTGGCGCACGCTGGCCGGCGTGTTTCCCGATTACGCCGACCCGCTGCTCGAGGAAAGCGGCCTGGTGATCGCGGGCGATGACGACAAACGCTATGACCGCTTTCGCGACCGCATCATGTTCCCGATCCGCAACGTCAAGGGCGAATGCATCGGGTTCGGCGGCCGCGTGCTCGGCGACGAGAAGCCCAAGTACCTGAACTCGCCGGAGACACCCGTGTTCTCCAAGGG
>DATBPW010000172.1:0-11091 GCA_036561125.1 Ramlibacter sp.
CGATCTCGCTGTCTCCGTGATGCCGCTGCGCGAAGTCGATCAGCGACGAGATCAGGAGCGGTTGTTGTTGCATGAGGCCCAGCATGCTTGTCTCCGTGGATGGATCGATGGAATCGGCGGATCGTAACGCGGCCGGTGCGCGTTCCACCATGACAACGCGCAAGGTTGTCGGCGATGCGACATGCGGCGGACCCAGGCTGCTGGCCGACGCCGGCGTCGATACCGGGGGGCGCCTGAGGCACGCGCACGAGCGCTTCACGCTCGCCGGATTCGACCGACTGTGGCGCCTGGCCGTCGAGCGCAGCGGCCAGGCGACGCTGGGCCTGGACCGCACGCACGCGCGCCGCCACCTCGACTTCCACATCGCCGCGCAGTCGATGGGGCAGCGAGCCCGGCGAGCTCATTTCATCGCACTAGGCCTCGGGCTTGAAATAAAGAGTCACCGTCGTGCCCACCCCGACCTGCGAATCGATCTCGATGGAGCCGCTGACGGACTGCATCACGCGGTTGCAGAACATCAACCCCATGCCCGTGCCGGCCAGGCCCTTGGTGCTGACCGGCTCGCGCGTGAGCTTGGCGAGCACCTCGGGCGGAACGCCCGGCCCGTTGTCGGCGAAGCGGATCCACGGCCGCCGCCGGCCCTCGCCTTCGGCGCCGACTTCGATGCGAAGCCGTGCGCCGTCCTGGCCGCGCATCGCCTGCAGCGCGTTCTTGGCCAGCGTGCACAACACGAGGTACAGCAGGTCGCGCCGGCCCGGCAGGTGAAAATCGACGGCAACGCCGCTCGAGACCCCCGCGCGCTCGTTGCCCTCGAACGGGAATTCGTCGATGAGCGCCGCGACCAGCGCCTGCGCGCTGACCGATTGCGGCGGCGAGCCGGGATACGCGTCGCGCGCGGACTGGACGAACGTGGACACGAGCGACTGGCAGTAAAGCGCCCGGCGTTCGGCGCGCTCGAGCGCCGCGAGCAGTTCGCCCGGATGGTCTTCCTGGAATCGCGCCACACCGCCGGCCTCGCCCGGCTGGAAGCGCGAGGCCACGAGGCTGACGCAGCCGCGCACGGTGGCGAGCGGCGTGTTCAGCTCGTGCGCGAGGAAGCCCAGCGTGTCGCGCAGGGCCGCGACGCGGTTCTCGTTCATCGCGCGCTCGAGTGCCTGCGCGCGCGCCAGCGCCGTCGCCTCGCGCAGCGCTTCGCGCGTTTGCTGCTCGTCCAGCGGCTTCTCGAGGATGCGGAACACCTTGCCCTGGTTCACCGCGGCGATCGCGACGTCCTTCTCGGCGTACGCCGTCGCCAGGAGCCTGACGAGGTGACGGTGCTCGCTCTGCACGGCGCGCAGCAGCTTCATGCCGTCGCGCTCGGGCATGCGGTAGTCGGTGACCAGCACGGCGAATTCGTCGCCGCGCTGCGCGAGCAGCTCGAGGGCCTCCGTGGCGCCCGCGGCGGTCACGACCTTGAATTCATCGGCGAACGCGCGCGCGAACCACTTGCGCGACAGCGCCTCATCGTCGACGAACAGGATGGCCTCCGCGGCCGGCGAGGGGAACACGTGCGCCCGACCTTTATTCCTTGGCTTGCGCGATGCTCGCCGATCCCGCGTAGGCCTTCAAGGCTTTTTCGGTGTCGACCGCGAGCGCGGCGATCTGCTGCATCCAGCCCGCCTGCGCCGGCCAGGTCTGCGTCTCCACCATCGGCACGTAGACGCGCCGCACGGCCTGGTACAGCGCCTGCGCCCCCGCTTCGCCGCTCATTCCGAGCAGCGAATGCATCGTGTCCGTACACGCCTTGAGATCCTGCTGCGCGAACTGCCGCTGCAACTTGCCGACGAGCCCCGCGATGCCCGGCAGGTAATCGTCGAGGAGTTCGCCCAGCATGCCGATGCGCCGGTAGCTCTCGAGGCGATCCATATTGAGCAGCAGGTCCGCCGCGCCGTCGGCCACGGCGCTGAGGGCGGGCGTGAGGGACGCCGCCGGGGCGGCGCCGGCGATGAAGCGCCCGAGCTTTTCGTACAGGACCGGCGCTTCGACGGGCTTCGCGATGAAGTCGGTCATGCCCGCGGCCTGCGCGGCGCGGACCGTCGGCTCGTCGGAATGCGCCGTCAGCGCGACGATCGGCACGTGCGCGCACGCGCCACCGAGCGCGCGCAATGCCCGCGCGGTCTGCAGGCCGTCCATGCCCGGCATGTTGATGTCCAGCAGCACCGCGTCGGGCGCGACGCCGGAGCGCAGCGCGTCGAGCACGGCTTCGCCATGCTCGCACTCGACGACGATCGCGCCGGCGTGGCGCAGGTACGCGGTGACCGCCTTGCGGCTTTGCGCGCTGTCGTCCGCAACCAGGATGCGCCGCCCGGCCAGCGCCGCGGGCCAGCGCGTGGACTTCGCGTGGTCCAGGCCTTCGAGCATGGCCCGCAGCAGCTGCATCTGGCTCGCGGGCTTGGCGATGAACGCGTCCATGCCGGCCTTGCGCGTCTTCACCGCCGCGAGGTGGGCGGGATCGCTCGTGTACGCGACGATCGCGACGTCGCGCATCGCGGGCACCTGCCCGTCGCGCACGCGCTCGGCGAATTCGTAGCCGTCCATCACCGGCATGTTCAGGTCGAGCAGCACGAGGTCGTAGCGGTGCTTCGCCAGCTGCTCGAGGGCGCGCCGGCCGTCGCCGGCCAGGTCGATCTCCGCCCCGAGCGTGAGCAGCTTGTGGCGAGTGGTCAGGCGCTGCGCCGCATCGTCGTCGACCACCAGCACGCGGCGCCCGCGCAGCTCGGACCGCGAGCGGTCGAAGACGCTGTCGCGATGCGACTCGCTTTCCTGTTCGTCGACGGGCGGGAAGCGCAGCACGAACTCGGTGTATTCGCCGCGCACCGAATGGCAGCTGATGTCGCCGTCGAATGCCTGCATCACGCGCCGGCAGTACGCGAGCCCGAGTCCCGTGCCGCCCGGCTTGCCGATGGACGTGAACGGCTGGAACAGGCGCGCGACCACGTCGCCCGGCATGCCGGGGCCCGTGTCGCGCACACGCACCTGCTGGTCGCCGACGGTGATCGTCACGCGCGCGGCGGGGTGCGTCGGGAAGTAATAGACGGCGTTCTTCAGCAGGTTGAAGATCACGAACAGGTACGCGGTCTCGTCGCCGCGGAACACGAAGTCGCCGTCGACCTGCAGGTGCACGCGGGACGCGTCCTCCTCGGATTCGAACGCGTATTCCTGAGCCGCCTTGTACGTCGCTTCGCTCGCTTCCAGCAGCGAGAAGCCGGCGGGGTCGAGCGGCTTTTCGCTGACCTCGTCGAGCGTCATCGCGATCACCTGCAGGCCGCGGTTGACCGCGATCTCGCTTTCCGCGAGGTGCCGGTACAAGGCGTTGGCCTGCGCCGGGCCGATCGCCTGCGCCTGCCCGGTCGTGGTGGGCGGGGGCATCGCATGCTGCAGCTTCTCCAGGTTGTGCCGGATGCGCGCGAGCGGGTTGCGCATCTCGTGCGCGATCGAGCCCGCGAGCGCCTGCGTGGCGCGCAGCTTGCGCTCGGCGTCGATCTGCTCGGTGGAAAACTTGAACAGGTTGCCGCCCAGCACGATCAGCGCGAACGCGGGCAGCTGCGCGACGAGGTCCATCGCCAGGACGGGATGCGGCGTCGCCATCACGTAGAAGCCCCAGGCCATCGCGCTGCCGGCCACCAGCATCACGATGGTGTTGCGCCAGTCGGTGAGCATCACCAGGAAGCACAGCATGATGAACGTGTTGGAGATCGCGGGCATGCCGCCGCCGCGCTGCAGCGCCGCGTACACCATGAAGCAGGGCATCGTGTAGAGCAGCGCGACGTACGAATAAACCAGGTAGTAAGGCCGCAGCGCCCGCGGCCAATGGTCCTTCAGCGCGAGCGCGACCAGCATCACGAACGCGGTGCCGCGCAGTGCGATGTCGTCGAACAGGTCGGGGTGCGGCCGCGTGAAGCGGATGAAATAGAACGCGACGAGCCCGGCTGCGCCGAGATAGCCCATGTACTTCAGGCGTGGCGGGCCGTACTCGTGGTACTCGCGGTAGTGCGAGTACAGCCGCAGCAACAGGCGCTTCACTGGCGCGCCCCCTGCGCGTCCTTCGCCACCGCGAGCCGCACCGAGGCGACGTTGCCGTGGATCAGGTGGTACGGCTCACCTTCCTTTTCGCAAGCTTCCCTGACGAGCACCGAGAAGCCGAAGCGGCGATACAGGCGCGCGAGCAAGGGGTTGCAGGTGGCGAAGAAGTTCGCCGTCGGGTAGCTCTCGATGAAGCGCATCAGCGTCAGGTGGAAACAGTTCTTCAGCAGTTCCGGCTCCGACCGGTGGTCCGGATGCAGGACGAGCCGCCCGACTTCCCAGCCGTCCTCCTGGATCTGCGCTGGGAGCTGCGGATGGCGCGCGATCACAGCTTCGCACGGGGCGAGGCTGATGCCCAGCGGAATAAGACGAATGGTTCCTATGAAGCGCCCGTTCAGTGCGAAAGCACCCACGAACCCCGACTCATCTCTTTTTTTTCGCGCGCGGCAAAGCTGGGGTCTGCCCGAACGGCTTCCGGCAGCTGGATTTCGGTGCGCAGGTGGCTCACCTGTGCGAACTCTTCCGGCGAGTGCAGTTCGTGGAATGCGAGACCTTCATGCGCGAGCCCGGGAAACTGCGGGCGCGCAAAGGGAACACGGCCCTGGTCGAGCGCGAAATGCAGCGGGGCCAGCGCGACGCCCGTGCGAGATGCCGGCGCCGCCGGCGAGACTTCCAACATGACGACCTCCCTGGGCCGTGGCGAACCGCTCGCCCGAACCTTTGTAGAACCATTATTCGACACGCAATGGCTGAGTCAAGGCCAAAATCCTTTAACCCACTCGACCTACAGCAAGCGCGGACAATGCGGGCATGAGCGCAGTCCTCGAAAACAAGGTCGATTTCGGCGTCGAATGGCACCCGGGATTCGCCCGCCTCGGGGCGAGCTTCTACACCGAGCTCGCTCCCGTGCCCTTGCCCGACCCGTATCTCGTGGCCGCGAACCGCCCGCTCGCGCATGAGCTCGGGTTCGACCCGACGTTGTTGATTTCCAACGCGGGGGTCGCCGCGCTGACGGGGAACGCGCCAATCGCCGGCACGCAAACCCTGGCCAGCGTCTACAGCGGCCACCAGTTCGGCGTCTGGGCCGGACAACTGGGCGACGGCCGGGCGCTCCTTCTCGGCGAGTTCGCGACCGCGCACGGGCCGCGCGAGCTGCAGCTCAAAGGCAGCGGTCGCACGCCCTATTCGCGCATGGGCGACGGGCGCGCCGTGTTGCGATCGAGCATCCGCGAGTACCTCGGCTCCGAGGCGATGCACGGGCTCGGCATCGCGACCACGCGCGCGCTGGCGGTGACGGGATCGGATGCGCCGGTGCGGCGTGAAGAGATCGAGACGGCGGCCGTCGTGACGCGCGTGTCGCCCTCCTTCGTCCGCTTCGGGCACTTCGAGCACTTCGCGGCGCGCGGCTTCAACGACGAGTTGCGCCGCCTGGCCGACTACGTCATCGACGGCTTCTATCCCGAGTGCCGCGATTCGGAGCGCTTCGCGGGCAACGCCTACGCAGCCCTGCTCGAAGCGGTCAGCGCACGGACCGCCGCGATGGTGGCCGGCTGGCAGGCCGTGGGCTTCTGCCACGGCGTGATGAACACGGACAACATGAGCATCCTCGGGCTCACGATCGACTACGGCCCGTACCAGTTCCTCGACGCGTTCGATCCCGCCCACATCTGCAACCACAGCGACGAACAGGGTCGCTATGCGTACAACCGCCAGCCGAACGTCGCGTACTGGAACCTGTTCTGCCTGGGCCAGGCGCTGCTGCCGCTGATCGAGGACCAGGAACTCGCGCTGGCGGCGCTCGAGCCGTACAAGGCGGTATTCCCGCAGGAGCTGCAGTCGCGCATGCTCGCCAAGCTCGGGATCGACGGCGCACGCGACGGTGACCGCGAGCTCGTCGAAGCGGTGCTGCAATTGCTGGCGCAGGGCCGGGTCGACTACACGATCTTCTGGCGGCGCCTGTCGCAGCACGTCGCGGGCAGCGCGGCCGAGCCGGTGCGTGACCTTTTCCTCGATCGTGAAAGTTTCGACGCCTGGCTCCGACAATACGAAAGCCGCATCGCGGGCGAGCGCGAGGCGGCGGGCTTGCGGATGCTGCGGACCAACCCCAAGTACGTGCTGCGCAATCACTTGTGCGAGGTCGCGATCCGCCAGGCGAAACAAAAGGACTTCTCCGAAGTCGATACCTTGCTGGCCCTCGTCCATGCGCCGTTCGACGAACACCCGGCGCACGAGGACAAGGCCGGCTTCCCGCCCGATTGGGCGCAACACATCGAAATCAGCTGCTCTTCATGAACGACAAGGCCTCCCCCGATTTCCCGATCCGCAAGACCGCGGACGAATGGCAGGCGATCCTCGCCGGCAAGGGCGCCGAACCGGGAGCGTTCCAGGTGACGCGCCACGCGGCGACGGAACGCCCCTTCACCGGCAAGTACGAACGCGTGTGGGCCGACGGCAGCTACCACTGCATCTGCTGCGGCAGCAAGCTGTTCGACTCCAGCACGAAGTTCGACGCCGGCTGCGGCTGGCCGAGCTTCGACAAAGCGGTGCCGGGCGCGATCAAGGAGATTCGCGACGTGAGCCACGGCATGGTCCGCACCGAGACCGTGTGCGCGCGGTGCGGCGCGCATCTCGGGCATGTGTTCGAGGACGGCCCGACGGACACCGGCCTGCGTTACTGCATGAACTCGGCGTCGCTCGACTTCAAGCCTCAGGAATAATCGCGCCTGCAATGATGAAACTGCTGGTCGATTTTTTCCCCATCCTTCTTTTTTTCGCGGCGTTCAAGGTGTGGGGCGTGTACGTCGCGACAGGCGTGGCGATCGCGGCGGCGCTGGTGCAGATCATCTGGATGGCCATGCGCAAGCACCGGATCGACCCGATGCTGTGGGTCAGCACCGCCATCATCGTCGTGCTCGGCGGCCTCACGATCTGGCTGCACGACGAAACGTTCATCAAGTGGAAGCCCACCGTGCTGTACTGGCTGATGGGCGGTGCGCTGCTGGCCGGTCAGCTCGTGTTCAGGAAGAACCTGCTCAAGGCCCTGATGGGAGCGCAGCTGGAGCTGCCCGATGCCGTCTGGCGCGTCATGAACTGGAGCTGGGTCGCCTTCTTCGCCGCGATGGGCGCGATCAACCTGTGGGTCGCGTTCAATTTCGACACGAACACCTGGGTGAACTACAAGCTGTTCGGCGGCATGGGCCTGATGATTCTCTTCATCCTGGCGCAGGCCGTGTACCTCGGCCGCTACGTCAAGACCGGGGAAGCCGGCGAATGACCGCGGGCACCGGCATCACCGCCGACGCGATCCGTGCGCGCATCGAGGCCCTCCTGCAGCCCAGCCGCGTCGAAGTGCTCGACGAGAGCTGGATGCACGCGGGCCATGCGGGCGCGGACGGCACGGGGTCGGGCACGCATTTCCGCGTGCGCGTCGCCTCGCCGCTGTTCGAAGGCTGCACGCGCGTGCAGCAGCACCGGCTTGTGTATGATGCCCTCCGCGACTTTGTTGAGCAGGGCCTGCACGCCCTCGCCATCGAGACGTCTTGAGTCCATTCCCTTTTCGGTGACACCTCCCCTATGAAGCAATTTGTCCTTGCCGCCGTGGCGGCCGCCACGCTGGCCCTCGCCCTGCCCGCCGCCGCGCAGAACGTCGCGATCGTCAACGGCAAGCCCGTGCCCATGGCCCGCCTCGAAGTCCTGAAGTCGCAGCTCGCGCGCGCGGGCCGCCCCGCCACGCCGGACATGGACAAGATGCTCAAGGACGAAGTCATCACGCGCGAAGTGTTCATGCAGGAGGCGCAGCGCCTCGGGCTGGACGCGAGCGCCGATTACAAGGACCAGATCGAGCTTGCGCGCCAGACGATCCTGATCCGCGAGCTGTTCGCCGATTTCCAGAAGAAGAACCCGGTGACCGACGCCGAGATCCAGGCCGAATACGACAAGTTCGTCGCGGCCAACACCGGCAAGGAATACCACGCGCACCACATCCTGTTCGAGAAGGAAGCCGACGCGAAGCAGGCCATCGCCGACATCAAGAAGGGCAAGAAGTTCGAGGACATCGCCAAGGCGAAGTCCAAGGATCCGGGCTCGGCGAAGAACGGCGGCGACCTCGACTGGGCGACGGCCTCGAGCTACGTCCCCGAGTTCTCGGCCGCGATGGTGAAGCTTGGCAAGGGCCAGATGACGCAGGAGCCGGTCAAGACCAGTTTCGGCTGGCACGTGATCCGCGTGGACGACATCCGCGACGCGCAGCTGCCCAAGCTGGCGGAAGTCAAGCCGCAGATCGCGCAGGAGCTGCAGAAGCAGAAGCTGCAGAAGTTCCAGGAAGATTTGCGCGCGAAGGCGAAGGTGGAGTGACGAGCGCAGCGACGTCACTCCATCCCGGCGCAGGCCGGGATCGTTGGCGATAGAACGCGAACGCGCAAACCACCGCCAACGACCCCGGCCTTCGCCGGGGTGACAATTACAGCGCCTTCAGCGCCGTCAGCACGCCGATCATCACCGGCTGGTGCACCATGTACCAGCTCAGGCTCCAGCGCCCCATCCATGCGAGGGGCGCTGTTGCTTTGGGCATGCGCATCGCGATGCGCGCGCGATGGTGCGACAGCAGCCATTGCCCGGCCGCCATGCCCCACCACATCACGCCGAGCCACGGGATGAGCGGCACGTAATCCTCGGTGATCGGTTTGCGGCTGATGAGGCCGAGCCAGTTCCACGTGCGGTCGTTGAGGAAGTCCAGCGCGGGCCAGTGCACGATCGCCCACGCGGCGACCCACTTCATTGCGATCGCAACCGCGCCCGCGATCCAGAGCGCCCGGCCCCAGTTCGCACTGGATCGCACGGCGATCAGCATCAGGGCAATGCCATGCAGCACGCCGAAGTAGATGAAGCTGCGGGGGAACATCTGGTACGAACCGATCGTGACCAGCACAGCACACCCCGCCACCTGCAGCCAGCGTCTCCAGAAGCGTTGCCATGACTGCCCCTGCTCGACGGCGACGGCCTGCCCCAGCCCGGCGCAGAACAGGAACAGGCTCACGATCGCGGTGCGCTGTCCCGTCCAGACCGGGTCGCGGTAGAAGTCCTGGTGGATCCAGCCGAACCAGTTCAGGTCGAACGAGAAGTGGAAGATCGTCATCCAGACGATCGCGATTCCGCGCAGGGTGTCGATGCTGTCGTAGCGCTGGGAAGCCGGCATGGCCACGAGTTTAGGCGGGCGCGATGGCGGAAGGTCGAGTTCTGACCCCGTCCTACAGGCGCGCGCGCTGGCGCCGCGCAGAATGGTCCGCAAGGCGCGCCGCACGCGCGCCGTGCGGACCGATGAGCAGCAACCTCTCCTTCATCTTCGCCACCGGCGTCGAGAACAGCATCCCCACCCTCCGCGGCGGCGCGCTGCGCGTCGACGAGATGGACAAGTGCGGCCACTACAAGCACTGGCGCACGGACTTCGCGCTCGTCAAGGAGCTGGGCATCCGGTTCCTGCGCTACGGCCCGCCGCTGCACAAGACGTATCTCGGCCCGGGCCGATACGACTGGGAGTTCGTGGACCAGGCGTTCGCCGAGCTGCAACGCCTGGACATCGTGCCGATCGTCGACCTGTGCCACTTCGGCGTGCCGGACTGGATCGGCAACTTCCAGAACGGCGATTTCCCGAAACTCTTCGCCGGCTACGCGCGCGCATTCGCGCAGCGCTTCCCGTGGGTGCAGCTGTACACGCCGGTCAACGAGATGTACATCTGCGCGAAGTTCTCGGCGCTGTACGGCTGGTGGAACGAGCAGCTCACGACCGACCGCGCGTTCGTCACCGCGCTCAAGAACATCGTGAAGGCGAACGTCCTCGCGATGCAGGCGATCATCGAGCTGCGCCCCGACGCGTTGTTCATCCAGAGCGAATCGTCGGAGTACTTCCACGCCGAGAACCCGAAGGCGATCGGCCCGGCCGAGCTGCTCAACGCCAAGCGCTTCCTCACGCTCGACCTGAACTACGGCCGCCGCGTGGACTCGGAGATGTACGAGTACCTGCTGGACAACGGCATGACGCGGGACGACTACCACTTCTTCCTTGCGAACACGCTCAAGCACCACTGCATCATGGGCACCGACTACTACGTGACCAACGAGCACCGCGTGCGCGGCGACGGCCTCACGTCGCCCTCGGGCGAGGTCTACGGCTACGCGGTCATCGCGCGCCAGTACTACGACCGCTACTGCCTGCCCGTGATGCACACCGAGACGAACATCGTCGAGGGCCCGGGCGGCAACGATTCGGTGTTCTGGCTGTGGAAGGAATGGGCCAACGTCCTGCGGCTGCGCAACGACGGCATTCCCGTCACCGGGTTCACGTGGTACTCGCTCACCGACCAGGTCGACTGGGACAGCGCACTGCGCGAGGACAAGGGCAACGTCAACGCGCTCGGCCTGTTCGACCTCGACCGCAACATCCGCAAGGTCGGCGAAGCCTACAGGCAGCTGATCGCCGACTGGCGCGAGGTGCTGCCGACGCAAAGCGCCTGCCTGCAGGTGCCGATCGTGCTGCCGAGCGAGCACGAAGAGGACTGGGCGGTGCGCCGGCGCGAACGGGCGCGCACGCATCCCGCGCGGGAGACCGACGCACCACAGAATTCGGAGACATAGCGTGGACGCAAGGTTCGAAGGCAAGGTGGCGCTCGTCACCGGCGCGGGCAGCGGCATCGGGCTCGCGACAGCGAAGCGCCTGGGACGCGATCGCGCGAAGGTCGTGCTCGTCGGGCTCGACCAGGGCCGCCTCGATGCGGCGGCCGCGCAAGTGCGAGAGGCCGGCGCGCCCGATGCGATCGGGCTCGTCTGCGACGTGTCGGTGGAGTCGCAAGTGGAGGCGGCGGTGAAGGCGACTGTCGAACGCTTCGGCCGTCTCGACATCGTGGTGAACAACGCCGGCCTGATGTCGTTCAAGCCGCTCGAGCAATTCACCGGCGACGACTGGAACAAGGTGCTGGGCGTGGACCTGCTCGGCGCGTTCTACTTCACGAAGCAGGCGTTCCTGAACATGAAGCG
>DATBPW010000173.1:0-2998 GCA_036561125.1 Ramlibacter sp.
GCGCATGCTGGGCTACCGCGCCGATGAAGTGGTCGACCGGCTCAGCCCGAGCGACCTGCACGATCCCGGCGAAGTGCGCGAGCGCGCCGAGGCGTTGAGCCTCGAGGCGGGCGTTCCGATCGCGCCGGGGTTCGAGGCGCTGGCATTCAAGGCGTCGCGCGGCATCGAGGACATCTACGAGCTCACGTACATCTGCAAGGACGGCAGCCGGTTTCCCGCGATCGTGTCGATCACCGCGCTGCGCGCACAGGACGGCGTCCTCATCGGCTACCTGCTGATCGGCAGCGACAACTCGGCGCGCAAGCGCGCGGAGTCGCTGCTGAAGGAAGCGATGGCCGCGGCGGAAACCGCGAACCGCGCGAAATCCGATTTCCTCTCGGGCATGAGCCACGAGCTGCGCACGCCGCTCAATGCGATCCTCGGCTTCGCGCAACTGATCGACACCGGCACGCCCGCGCCCACCGCGACGCAAAAGCGCAGCGTCGACCAGATCCTCAAGGCCGGCTGGTACCTGCTGGAACTGATCAACGAGATCCTCGACCTCGCGATGATCGAGTCGGGCCGGCTCACGCTGTCGCGCGAGCCGGTGTCGCTGGGAGAAATCGTCGCCGAGTGCCACGCGATGATCGAGCCGCAGGCCAGCTCGCGCGGCATCGGCATGAAGCTGCCGAAATTCGACGTCGTGCAGTACATCCAGGCCGACCGCGTGCGCCTCAAGCAGGTGCTGATCAACCTGCTGTTCAATGCCGTGAAGTACAACCGGCCCAACGGCACGGTGGCCGTCGAAGTCGCCGCGCACGCGGCGGGGACGGTGCGCATCAGCGTTTGCGACACGGGCATGGGCCTGGAGCCCGGGCAGGTCGAGCAGCTGTTCCAGCCCTTCAATCGCCTGGGCAAGCAGGCCGAGGCCGAGGAAGGCAGCGGCATCGGACTGGTCGTCTCGAAAAGGTTGGTGGACCTCATGGGAGGCACGATCGGCGTGGCGAGCACGCCGGGCCAAGGCAGCGTCTTCTGGGTCGAATTCGCGGCGGCGAACGCACCGGCGGCCGTCCTGCCCGACGCGACGGATCCCGTTTCGGCGTACACGGCCGGCCCGGGCCACGCGCCCCTGCGCACGGTGCTCTACGTCGAGGACAACCCCGCCAATCTCGAGCTGGTCGGCCAGCTGATCGCGCGGCGCAGCGACCTGCGCATGATCAGCGCGCCGGACGGGCCGCTGGGCATCCAGTACGCGCGGGCCTGCCTGCCGCAGGTGATCCTCATGGACATCAACCTGCCGGGCATGAGCGGCATCGAGGCCCTGGAGGTGCTGCTTGCCGACCCGGCGACGGCGCACATCCCGGTCATCGCGCTCAGCGCCAACGCGGTGCCGCGCGACATCCAGCGCGCCCTGGCCGCGGGCTTCTCCAACTACATTACCAAGCCCATCGTGGTCGGCACGTTCATGCTCGCCCTCGACACGGCGCTCCTGCATTCGCGGCCCGCCGCCATCGCCCCGGCAAAGGAAACCCCATGCTGATTCCCGAAAGCGCGATCCTCGCGGCGCGCATCCTGGTCGTCGATGACCAGGAGGCGAACGTCGCCTTGCTCGAAGAGATCCTGCGCCAGGCCGGGTACACGAATTTCTCGTCGACGATGAATCCGCTGGATGTGTGCGCGCTGCATCGCCGCGAACAATTCGACCTGATCCTGCTGGACCTGCAGATGCCGGCGATGGACGGCTTCCAGTTGATCGAGGCGCTCAAGACCAACCTGAGCGATCCGTGGCTGCCGGTGCTGGTGATCACCGCGCAGCCCGGCCACAAGCTGCGCGCGCTGCAGGCGGGCGCGCGCGACTTCATCAGCAAGCCGTTCGATGTCGTCGAGGCGAGGACGCGCATCCGGAACATGGTGGAAGTGCGGCTGCTGTACCAGCGCCTGCGCGAGTACAGCCACGGGCTGGAGGCCGCGGTGGAGGAACGCACGGCGCAGTTGCGCGAGAGCGAAGCGCGCTACCGCAGCCTGACCGAGCTCGCTTCGGACTGGTACTGGGAGCAGGATGAGAACGGCACGTTCACGAAGGTGTCGGGCCCAGTGCTCGAGATGCTCGGCATCCGCGTCGACGGCCTCGCCGGCGACGGCGCGGCGGCGGCGGTCGACGGCTGGAACGAGGAGGAACGCGCATTGCTGCAGGCCGCCATCGCCGCGCGCGAACCTTTCATCGATTTCGTCTTCACGCGCCGCCACGCCGACGGCACCGTCCAGCGGTTCCAGGTGAGCGGCGAGCCCATGTTCGGCCGCGCGTGCCAGTTCGTCGGCTACCGCGGCATCGGCATGGAGTTGAGGGGAGCGCGATGACGCCGGTCGATGACGCGGGCCGCCTCCAGGCCGCGCTGGTGCAGGTGCGCGAACTCGAGGCAGCGGCTGCCGATGCGCATCGCCGCCAGGTCTCGTTCCTGGCGACGGTGGCGCACGAATTGCGCAGCCCGTTGATGCCGCTGCGGCTCGCGACGCTGATGCTCGACCGCGCACGCACCGACGAGTCCGTGTACGCGCAGATGCACAAAACCATCACCACGCAGGTGGCGCAGATCGCGCGGCTGATCGGCGACCTGCTGGACGGCTCGCGCATCAGCACCGGCAACTACCGCCTGGAGCGCACGATGGTCGACATCGACGCTGTGCTGCGCCGCTCGATCGAGACCTGCGCGCCCGCGCTGGACGCGCGCAACCACCGCCTGACTTACGAGCCGCCGGCCGCACCCACGATCGTGCTGGCCGACGAAGCGCGGCTGGTCCAGGTCTTCTGCAACCTGGTCGAGAACTCGGCCAAATACACACCCGAAGGCGGCGCGATCGCCGTGCGCGTGTCGCCACAAGCCGGTGCGGCCATCGTCGCCGTGTCGGACAACGGCATCGGCATCGCCGCGAGCGTGTTGCCGCACGTGTTCAACATGTTCGTGCGCGACGCGAACGCCTGCGCCTTCCACGAAGGGCTGGGCATCGGGCTGTCCGTCGT
>DATBPW010000174.1:0-2965 GCA_036561125.1 Ramlibacter sp.
CGCTCGCTCGAATCCGGCATGCGCGCCTTGCCCCACATCGGGCCGAGGTGGGCGTCGCTTCCCAGCCGCATCATTTCGATCAGGCTGCCGCGCGGATCCTTCATGGTGCGGTAGATGGCCTTGATCTTCTCGAACGAGGGCCCGATGGTGTCTTTCTCCACCGAGTGGCATTGCATGCATTGCTTGTCTTCCGCCAGTTGCGCGCCCGCGAGCGGTTGGGCAGAAGCTGTGAACGCGACCAGGAACGTCGCGCAGGCCATGATCGGCTTCAGGATGGAGTTCATGCTGCCGAGAAGTCTGAAGGGTCGCTCGCGGCTGCCATTGACATCGGTCAACGGCGGCCCGCATCGACAGCGGCAGGGCGTGCGCGTGCGTCACTCGCTGCGCCGCAGGCTCCGTCCCAACGCAACCTTCCGCATCGCCGCTGCGAAAGACCGCACTGCCGCCGGCTGCTTCGCATCACGTTTCCACAAGATCCCCGGCGTGCGCATCGGCGTCGGGCTCTCGAGCGGGATCGTCCTGACGTCCTCGCCGCCCGTGATCGCGAGGCTCGACACGATCGTCGCGAGCTGCGTGCGCGCGACCAGGCCGATCATCGGCGCGATGGTGTTCATCTCCGCGACGACGACGGGCTCGGCGCCGCAGCTCTTGAAGCATTCGTCCAGGAGGTCGCGCGTGGCGAACGAGTGCGGCAGCATCACGAGGTTCTGCCGGTGCAGTTCGACCATGCGCACGCGCTTGCGCTGCGCGAGCGGATGGCGCGGCGAGACCACCAGCACCATCTCCTCGGTGTAGAGCGGCTCGAACCACAAGTGCGTCGGGTCCGCGGGTTCGTACGCCACGCCCATGTCGAGCGTGCCGTCGATCAGCCGCTGGCCGATCACGTCCGCGCTCAGTTCTTCCACCGTCACCTTCACCGTCGGGTTGCGCTTGAGGAAGATCGCGAGGCACTCGGGGATGAAGCCGACATTGAAGCTGCCCGTCGCGCCGATGTGCACTTCGCCGGAGAGTTCGTCCGCGGCGCGCTTCAGCTCCGACAACCCGTGGTCGACTTCGAGCAGCGCCTTCGATGCGTGCGCGAGGAATGTCTCGCCGGCTTCGGTGAGCACGACGCGCTTGCCGATGCGCTCGAACAGCTCGCGGCCCAGTTCGTCCTCGAGCTGCTTGATCTGGTGCGACAGCGTCGATTGCGTGACGTGCACGCGCTCGGCGGCGCGGGTGAACGACAGGCACTCCGCCAGCGCGACGAAGTACCGCAGGTGGCGCAGCTCCACTAGGGTTTACCAGGGTGAATGATCGACGGCATCGATCCGGATGATCGAAATTCTTCACTTTCACCCGAAAGTGTCAATCGATAGAGTCCCGCGAACCCGCAAGGAGAGGTATCGATGGCGCAACTCGAATACGACACCCGCAGCGTCACGGACGCCGTGATCGGCCGCATGGCCGAGTGCCAGGACCCGCGCTTCAAGCAGGTGATGACGTCGCTGGTGCGGCACCTGCACGACTTCGCGCGCGACGTGGACCTGAAGGGCGACGAGTGGTTCAAGGCGATCGAATTCCTCACCGCGTGCGGCAAGGCGTGCGACGAGAAGCGGCAGGAATTCATCCTGCTGTCGGACACGCTGGGCGTGTCGATGCTGGTCGTCGCGCTCGAATACTCGCGCGCGCTCCAGGGCCGCACGGGTGCCACGCCGCCCACCGACGCCACGGTGCAAGGCCCGTTCTACTGGGAAGGCGCGCCCGAGATGCCGCTGGGCGCCGACATCGCCGAAGGTGTGTCGGGCGAACCGGCGCTGTACAGCGGCCGCGTGACGGACCTCGAAGGCAAGCCGCTCGCCGGCGCGCTGCTCGACGTGTGGTCGGGCGACGGCGACGGCACGTACGACATGCAGCGCGACAACTCGCCGATGCGCGCGCGCGCCCGCCTGCGCACCGACGAACAGGGCCGCTACTGGTTCTGGTCGATCCGCCCGACGTACTACCCGGTGCCCGACGACGGGCCCGTGGGCGAGATGCTGCGCAAGATGGGCCGCCACCCGAACCGCCCAGGCCACATCCACATGAAGGTCTCGGCGCCGGGGCACACGATGGTCACGACGCACCTGTTCGTGAAGGACAGCCCGTATCTCGAATCCGACGCGGTGTTCGGCGTGCGCGAAAGCCTCGTCGTCGATTTCGAAAAGCACGAGCCGGGCACGGCGATGGACGGGCGCAGGATGAACAAGCCCTACCACGTCGCGCACTACGACTTCCGCCTGATTCCCGCGGGCGCAGCGGCATGAGCGGCGCCTCGGTCAACAAGATCGGCAAGTCGACCGTGCCGCGCACGGCGATCAGCACGTCGGACGAGGACAGCATCACGGTGCGCGGCGAGGACCTGTGCCGCGACTTGATCGGGCGGGTCTCGTTCACCGACTACTTCAGCTTCTTGCTCACCGGCGTGCGTCCCACTTCGGGCGATTCGATCGTGCTCGACGCGTGCCTCGTGGCGATCGCGGACCACGGCATGGTGCCGAGCGTGCAGGCCGCGCGCATGACGTTTGCCGCTGCGCCCGACGCGTTGCAAGGCGCGGTGGCGGCGGGCATCCTCGGCTGCGGCTCGGTGATCCTCGGCGCGAGCGAAACCGCCGGACGGCTGTTCAGCGAGATCGACGAGGAGGCGAAGAAAACGGGCGACGACCTGCGCGAATGCGCGATGCGCATCGTGCGCAGTTATCGCGAAGCGGGCAAGGCGATCCCGGGTTATGGCCACTCATTGCACAAGCAGCGCGACCCGCGCGTCGACCGCCTGTTCGAGGTCGCGCGCAAGGCCGCGACGGGACTGCGCTTCGTGGAGATC
The DNA here is from genome assembly GCA_036561125.1 of Ramlibacter sp. Taxonomy (GTDB): domain Bacteria; phylum Pseudomonadota; class Gammaproteobacteria; order Burkholderiales; family Burkholderiaceae_C; genus Ramlibacter. Next base: position 2,843 of record DATBPW010000174.1, read on the forward strand.
GCCGAAGTCGTCGAAGAGGTGATCCCCGCGATCGTCGGCAAGGAGCTCAAGCTCAATGTGTCCGCCGCGATCCCGGCCGTGCTGCTCGGCACGAACTTCCCGCTGCGCGCCCTGCGCGGCGTG
>DATBPW010000175.1:0-3188 GCA_036561125.1 Ramlibacter sp.
CACGCAGATCCTCGACGAGGCCGAGGGCAAGATCTTCAAGATCGGCGAGGAAGGCAATCGCAACAAGCAGGGCTTCCAGAGCATGGACGTGCTTGCGGTGCAGTTGATCGACCGCGTGACCGAGCTGGCCGAGAACGGCGCCGAGGACGTCACCGGCGTGCGCACCGGCTTCTACGACCTCGACCGCAACACCGCCGGCCTGCAGCCGGGCGACCTGATCATCCTGGCGGCGCGGCCGTCGATGGGCAAGACGGCGTTCGCGCTCAACATCGCCGAGAACGTCTCCGTCAACGAAGGCCTGCCGGTGGTCGTGTTCTCGATGGAAATGGGCGCGAGCCAGCTCGCGGTGCGCATCGTCGGCTCGATCGGCCGCATCGACCAGACGCACCTGCGCACCGGCCGCCTCACCGACGAGGAGTGGCCGCGCCTGACCGAGGCGATCGAGAAGCTGCGCAGCGTGTCGCTGCACATCGACGAGACGCCGGGCCTGACCACCAGCGAGTTGCGCGCCAACGCGCGGCGCCTCGCGCGCCAGTGCGGCAAGCTGGGCCTGATCGTGGTGGACTACATCCAGCTGATGAGCGTGTCGGCGGGCATGAGCGACGAGAACCGCGCCACCGCGATTGGCGAGATCTCGCGCGGCCTGAAGATGCTCGCGAAGGAGCTGCAGTGCCCCGTGATCGCGTTGTCGCAGCTGTCGCGCGGCGTCGAGTCGCGCACCGACAAGCGCCCGATGATGAGCGACCTGCGCGAATCGGGCGCGATCGAGCAGGACGCCGACGTGATCATGTTCATCTACCGCGACGACTACTACAACAAGGACAGCAAGGAGCCGGGCGTCTCGGAGATCATCATCAGCAAGCAGCGCAACGGACCGACGGGCACCGTCAAGCTGATGTTCATCAAGCCGCTCACGAAGTTCGAGAACCTCGCGCTGCCCGGCGACTATTGAACGCGGGTCAGCGCACGCGCGCCGACCCGATCGTGTCGTCCTCGGACTGGTGGCGCCGCACGCGTTCGTCGACGCGCTCGCGCAGGCGCAGCCGCGCGGCGTCCGTGAGCATGCGTCCCGCCCAGCGATAGACGTTGTTCTCGCGCACGGTGCTGCGCAGGTTCGCCATGCGTTCGCGCTGTTCGCCCGCGGGCATGTCCAGGGCGACGCGGATCGCGTCCGCGACTTCCTCGACGTGGTACGGGTTGACGATCAGCGCCTCGGGCATCTCGCGCGCCGCGCCGGCGAAGCGGCTGAGCACCAGCACGCCGCGCTCGTCGTCGCGTGCCGCGACGAATTCCTTGCAGACGAGGTTCATGCCGTCGTGCAGGCTGGTCACCAGCAGCACATCGGCCGCGCGGTACAGGCGCGTCACTTCGTCGCGGTCGTGGTGGAACGCGAGCAGCCGCACGACGGCGCCGTCGGCGCGCGGGAAACGCTCGTTGATCCGCGCGGTGCAGGCTTCGAGGCGCTCGCGGAACGCGCGGTATTCCTCCAGCGCGCCGCGCGTGGGCGCCGCGACCTGCACGAACGTGAAGCGCTCGCGGGCCGCCGGGTGTTTTTCGAGAAGGCGCTCGATCGCGTACAGCCGCTCGAGGATGCCCTTCGTGTAGTCGAAACGGTCGATGCCCACCACGAGCTGGTGGCCCTGCGGGATGCCCAGGCGCGTGCACAGCTGCGCGCGGCACAGCGACGGGCTGGGCCACGTGCGCGCTTCCTCCGGCGTCGGCCACTCGATCGAGATCGGGTAGCTCTCGACGAGCGTCGGTGTGCCGCCGAACGTCACGGTGGAATGTTCATGTTCGATGCGCGCCTCCAGCGTGCGATCGACCGTCGCGATGAAGTTCTGGCAGTGGAACTTGGTGTGGAAGCCGAGGATGGTGCTGCCCAGCATGCCGCGCAGCAGCTCCTCGCGCCACGGGCAGATGCCGAACGACTCCGGGTTGGGCCACGGGATGTGCCAGAACATCAGGATGGTCGCGTGCGGCAGCTTCTTGCGCACCATCGCCGGCAGCAGAGCGAAGTGATAGTCCTGCACCAGGACGACGGGGTCGGAGCTGCGCGCTTCGGCCACGACGGCGTCCGCGAACATCTGGTTCACGCGCACGTAGTGCTCCCAGTCCGAGGCGCGGAACACCGGCCTTACGTGCGCGACGTGGCACAGTGGCCAGAGCCCCTCGTTCGCGAAGCCGTAGTAGTAGCCTTGCTCCTGCTCGGGCGTGAGCCACACGCGCCGCAGCAGGTAGTCGCTGTGGCCCGGGGGCAGCGCCACGCGATCGTGCTTGTCCACGGCCTGGCGGTCGCCGCTGCCGCTGCCGTGCGCGATCCACGTGCCGGCACACGCGCGCATGATCGGCTCGACCGCGGTGACCAGGCCGCTCGCCGGCCGCTGCACGGTGATCTTGCCGTCCTTCTTTTCGTGGATGTACGGCTCGCGGTTGGACACCACGATGAGCTGGTCGCCGCGCAATTGCGTGCGCAGCAGCGACTGCAGGCGATCGGCGTTCCATTCGAGCTCGGGGCCCTGCGCGCGGCGGTACTCGTCCTGCAGGTCGCGCAGGCGCTGCCGCAGTTCGGCCGCGATCGGCGCGAGTTCCGGCGCGGCCGGCGCGAGCGGGCGCACGAGGCCTTCGCCGCGGAGCAGTGCGCGCGCGCCGGACACCCAGCCACGCCAGCTCAATTGCGCGACGATGACGGTGACCAGCGCGATGGCGGCGCCCAGCCCGCCGATCAGCGCGATCAGGTACTCGCGCGTGTCCTTGCTGCGCCGCTCGATGAAACTCATGTCGTGCATCAGCACGAGGCTGCCCGCGGCGGTGCCGTCCTCCGCGGTGATCGGGTGCATGCTGACGTGCACGGCCCCGCCTTCGACCTTCAGCTCGGGGTCGCGCGCCTTCGCGAGCTTTTCGGCGTCGCCGCAGCTCAGGCCCTTCGGGAACAACTTCGAGCGGGTCATGTCGCCGGACGGCGAGCACCAGCCCACGGCGACGAGGCGCTCATCCTGCACCACACGGTCGAACAGGGCCTGCAGCTTGCGCCCGCGCTTTTCCTGCAGCGCCTCGACGATGGAATCGGACATCGTGTTGGCCACGAGCTCGCCGCGCATGTCGAGGTCGCGGGCGAACCAGCGCAAGGTGAGCCGGTCCATCAGCGGCACCGACAGGTAGGCGGTCGCCGCCACGATGAGCGCGAGCGG
>DATBPW010000176.1:0-14146 GCA_036561125.1 Ramlibacter sp.
AAGGCCGATGGCAAAGCTCGCCTTGCGCCCGAAGCGCGCCTGCGTCCATGCGACTGGGCCCGTGCACAACGCGCTGCCCACGACGTACCCCATCACCGGCAGCGTCGCCATCCAGCCGAACGGCGCGAACGACAACCCGACCAGCCCGTTGATCGCGATGAAGACGACGTTGTTGGTGAGGAAGAGCCCCTGGAGGATGGCGAGCAGCCACAGGTTGCGGTTCATGCAACCGATTTTTGCATAGGCCCCGGTGTGGCGCCGCGCGAGGGCTTCAGCCGTGCGCCTTGCGCGAATCGGCCGGCGCCTGCTCGCGGTCGTCGAGCCCGTAATCGCGGATCACTTCCGCGATCTTCAGGCGGTATTCGCTGAACATCGTCTTGCGCCCCGCGCTCTGCGCGGCGCGGTGCGATTCGAGGTTGCGCCATACCGTCAGGCACGAGTCGTCGCGCCAGAATTGCAGCGACAGGATCTTGTCGGGGTCGGCCAGGCTCTGGAAGCGCTCGATGGAAATGAAGCCGTCCATCGTGACGAGTTCCTCCTTCAGCTGCGCCGCCCAATCGAGGTAGCCCGCCCTGTGCTGGGGATGCGGCTTCACTTCGAAGATGACGGCGATCACGGCGACACCTCCAGCGCGGGCTGCTGGATCGTCTCGGCCACGTCCTCGCAGAAGCGCCGCTCCTCGCGCAGGATGAAGCGCTGCGCGCGCGCGATCTCGAAATTGGCGAGCGACTCCGGGTCGCGCCGCAGCCGCGCGCGATACGCCTCGTATTCGGCCAGCCCGGGGAACGAGACGAGCCCCCACGCCTCGTAGTTGGTGCCCTCGCTCGGCAGGAAGTAGCCGACCAGGTGCCCGCCCAGGCGGGGAATGATGCGCGACCACGCCACCGCATAGCGGCGGAACGCCTCGCGCTGGAACGGGTCGATCTCGTAGCGGATGAAGCAGGTCATCATGGTTGCAAGTGTGGGCGGGCGGCCGGGGTTTGTCGAGCATCAACAGTTTGCTTATGATCGAACGATGGATGCACAACCCGACATCGCACGCGTCGCCGGCACGATCGGCGACGCCACCCGGATCCGCATGCTCGCGCTGCTGATGGAAGGCCGCGCGCTCACGGCCAAGGAGCTCGCGCTGGGCGCCGGCGTCGAGCCGGCCACCGCCACGTCGCACCTCAAGCGCCTGCAGGACGACGCGCTCGTCACGTCGACGTCGCAGGGGCGGCACAAGTACTTCCGCTTCGCATCCGACGACGTGGCGCAGCTCGTCGAGTCGCTGATGCGCATCGCGCCGCGCAAGCCGCACGCGCGCGACGTGCAGGAGCCGATCCGCGTCGCACGCTACTGCTACGACCATCTCGCGGGCAGCCTAGGCACGGGCCTGCTCGCATCGATGATGAAGAAAGGCTGGATCGAGGGCGAAGCCGCCGACGACAAGCAACTGGTGGTCACGGCGAAGGGAGAGAAGGCGCTGGACTCACTCGGCGTGGACGTCGACTCCGCGCGCGGCAAGCGCCGCCAGTTCGCGTGCCGGTGCCTCGACTGGTCGGAGCGGCAGGACCATCTCGGCGGCGCGCTCGGCGCGGCGATCGCCGATCACTTCCGCGCCTCGAAGTGGATCGAGCGCGTCAAGCACAGCCGCGTCGTGCGCGTCACGCCGGCTGGCCGCGAGAAGCTGAAGCGGATCGGCGTGAGCGCCTGACCAGGCGCTCGAGCGCATCGAGCACGGCATCGGGCTCGGTGAGCTGCGGGAAATGGCCGCGGGTCGGCTCGACGATTGCGACCGGCACGTCGCGGGGAAAAGCGCCCGCCCCTTCGATCTCCTGCGCGATGCGCGCGACGGCGACGAGCTCTGCATGCAGGTTCTGCCGAAACGCGCGCGCCGGCAATTGCTGCACCTTGCCCAGCGATCGCGCGATGCTGTCTTCGTTCATCCGCGGGACACGCTCGAGATCGGCCGGCGCCACCTTCAACACGGCGCCGACTTCATCGGGATGCATTCGCGCAAACAGGTCGGCGTAAAGCGCGCCGACCGAGTGGCCGACCAGCAGCCACGGCGGTTCGATGCCGGCGTAGTGCAGCAGTTCGCGCACGGACGCGATCACGACCGCTCCGCTCTGGATGCGTCCGGGCGAATCACTGCCCTCGATGCCGAAGCGATTCCATTCGACCACGGTGCCGAGCGACTCCATGCGCGGATGGAGCGCGCGCCAGCCGTCGAGCGTCATGCCCGCGCCGTTGAAGAGCACGATCGCGGGGCGGCCCGCGCCCGAGACGACGTACTCGAGCGCCCCGCTGCGCGTCTGCAACCTGCCGGTCACGCGCCCCCGATGCCCACCGTCACGGTTCCCTTGCCGAGGCACGTCGGGCAGATGCCGCCCGCCTTCTTGCCGCTGCCGCCGCAATCGGGGCACACGTCGTCGCCGGTGTTCGGCGTGCCGGGCGGCGCTTCGTCGCCGGGTGCCATCGTGCGCGCAGCTTCGGTCGGCTGGCTGCGCGATTCGACCGCCGAGCCCACCTCGTTCGAGGCGCCCGGGTCTTCCTCTCCGGCGACGGAAGTCGCGAGGTCGAGATCATTGCGTGTCGCGCTCATCGTTCCTCCTGGGTGCTCCTGTCTTTATCGCGGCAACGCGCGCGGCCGGCGATCAGCGAAGGGAAGGTGCGGCTGTCGGCGCGCGCCGCATGGTGCTACAAAGCGCGATGGCCCAGCAGCACTCCGCCGCACGCCTGGCCGTGCTCACGGCAGTCACGATGGTGGCGTTCGCCGCGAACTCGTGGCTCTGCCGTCTCGCGCTCAGCCGCACGCCGGTCGATCCCGCGACGTTCACGTCGGTGCGCATCGCCTCCGGCGCGCTGGTGCTGGCGTTGATCGTCGCGCGCGCAAGGCCGCGGGCGGCGGACCGGGGCAACTGGATCTCGGCCGCCGCCTTGTTCGCGTATGCGGCCGCGTTCTCTTTCGCCTACCGTTCATTGACGGCAGGAACCGGCGCGCTGATCCTGTTCGGCGCCGTGCAGGCGACGATGATCGCGTGGGACGTCCTCAACGGCGCGCGCTTGCGCTTGATGCAGCTCCTGGGACTGGCGCTCGCACTCGCGGGACTTGTCGGCCTCGTGCTGCCCGGTCTCGCCGCGCCACCGCTTGCCGGATCGCTGCTGATGGCGGCAGCGGGGATTGCGTGGGGCGCTTACTCGCTGCGCGGGCGCGGGGCCACGGAGCCCGCGCGCGTGACCGCGGGCAACTTCGCGCGCGCCGTCCCGTTCGCACTCGCGCTCAGCATCGCGACCCTCGGTTCCGCGACACTCGACACCATCGGACTCGCCTTTGCAATCGCATCGGGCGCGATCACGTCGGGCCTGGGCTACGCGATCTGGTACTCGGTGTTGCCGTCGCTCAAGCCGACGACCGCGGCGACCGTGCAATTGAGCGTGCCGGTGATCGCGGCGATCGGTGGCGTCGCGTTCATGGGCGAAACGCTGACGCTGCGGTTGGTGATCGCGTCGGCCGCCATCCTCGGCGGCATCGCGCTGGTCATCCGCGCCAGCGGGGCGCGCGCTTCCCGGTGAACGCCGCGACGCCTTCGCGGAAATCGTCGCTGCCGTAAGCGCGGCGGACCAGGTCTTCGGCGTCCGGCAATTCGTGCATGGTGAGGCGGCGCAGCGCCTCCTTGCTCACGGCCTGCGTCACCGGCGCGAGCGCCGCCAGTTTGCGCGCGCGCTCCGCCGCAGCCGCGGCGATGTCGGACTCGACGATCTCCGCGAGCCACCCGCAGGCGTGCGCCTCGGCCGATTCGATGATCTCCGCCGCGAGCAGCATGCGCTGCACGCGCGGCTTGCCCCACGCGGCGACGAGCCGCGCGATGTTCGCCATCGACAGGCAGTTGCCCAGCGTGCGCGCGATCGGCACGCCGAATTTCGCGGAGCGCGTGGCGATGCGAATGTCGCACGCGTTCGCGATCGCGAGGCCGCCGCCCACGCACCAGCCTTCGACGACGGCGAGCGTCGGCTGCGGCAGCGCCTCGATCTTCGCCACGCCCGCGTCGATCTGCTTTTCGTACGCCACGCCGTCGTCGCCGGACTTGAATTCGCGGAACTGTTCGATGTCGGTGCCCGCGACGAACGCATCGCCGCCCGCCCCGCGGAACACGACGCAGCGCACGTCGGTGCGGCCGCGCAACTCGTCGCAGATGGATGCGAGCTGGCCGTACATCGCCCACGTCATCGCGTTGCGCGCTGCCGGGCGATCGAAGGTGACCGACGCGACCGCACCGTCGATCTCCAGGCGCGTGACGCCGTCGCTCATACCGAGAATGCTCCCTGCGCTTCGAGCGCCGCGCGCTCGGCGTCGCCGATGCCGAGTTCCGCCAGCACTTCGGCCGTGTGCTCACCCAGCCGCGGCGGATGCCGGCGCACCTGCTGCGGCGTGCCCGACAGCTTCACCGCGAAGCCGATGTTGGGCACCTCGCCTTCGACGGGGTGGTCGATCGGCATCTTCATGCGGCGCGCCTTCGCATGGTCGCTGTCGAATGCCTCGGGGTACGACAGGATCGGCCCGGCCGGGATGCCGGCTGCGAGCAGCGTGTCGACCCAATGGTCCTTCGGTTGCGTGCGGAACGTCCTTTCGAGTTCCTCCTCCAGCGCTTCGCGGTTGGCCAGGCGCAGCGCGATGGTAGAGAAACGCGGGTCGGCCAGCAGTTCCTCGCGGCCCATCAGCCGGCACAGCTTGTCCCACAGCTTCTGGTTGTTCGCGCCCATCACGAAGTGGCCGTCGGACGACGCCATCGCCTGGTACGGCGCGGTCATCTTGTTCGACGTGCCCAGCGGCTGCGGCGGCTTGCCCGTGCCCCAGTAATCGCAGATGTCCCACACCGAGAACGCGAGCGCGGTGTCGAACAGCGACGCGTCGATGTACTGCCCCTGCCCGGTGTTCTTCGCGCCGATGTACGCGGCGAGCGTCGCGTAGATCGCGAACAGTGCGCAGCCGATGTCGGCGACGGGCACGCCGCATTTCACCGGCGGCGAACCCGGGTAGCCCGTCACGCTCATCACGCCCGACATGGCCTGCGCCATCAGGTCGAAGCCGGGCCGGTCGGCCCACGGGCCCTCCTGCCCGAAGCCGGAGATGCTCGTGTACACGAGGCGCGGATTGACCTGCTTCAGCACGTCATAGCCGAGCCCGAGCCGCCGCATCGCGCCGGGGCGGTAGTTCTCGACGAGGATGTCCGCGTCCTGCGCGAGCTTCTTCACCAGCTCGCGGCCCGCATCGGTCTTCAGGTTGACGGCGATGCTGCGCTTGTTGCGGTTCATGTTGAGGAAGCCCATCGAGTCGGGCCCCTTCATCTTGAAGCCCATCGAGCCGCGCGTCTGGTCGCCCGAACCGGGCGGCTCGATCTTGATCACGTCGGCGCCGAGGTCGCCGAGCAGCATGCACGCGTACGGCCCGGCCATCACCTGGCTGATGTCCAGCACACGCACGCCCGCCAAAGGCAGCGGGCGCCCTTCTTCCTTCGCTTGCATCATCGGGTGGGCTTCCGGGGATTGCTTCAACGATAGAACAGGTCGACCAGCCCCATGCCGGTCACGGGCACGTAGGTCACGAGCATCAGCACAGCGACCAGGATGGCGATGTACCAGACGTTCACGCGCGTGACTTCCCAGACCGATGCACGTGCGATCGAACTGGCGACCATCAGCACGCTCGCCACGGGCGGCGTCTGCTGGCCGATCCCGAGGTTGATGGTGACGATCAGGCCGAAGTGCACGGGGTCGATGCCGACCGAGCGCACCAGCGGCATCACGATCGGCACGACGAGGATGATCGCGGCGGCCGAGTGCAGGAACATGCCGAGGAAGAGGAACAGCACGTTCAGCAACGCGAGCACGAACCACTTGTTGCTGGTGATGTCGCTCACCACCTGCGCGAGCTGCTGCGGCGCCTGCACTTCGCTCAGGTACGTGCCGAGCAGCGCACTGGTGGCGACCAGCAGCATGACGACCGCGGTCTGCACGCCGCCTTCCATGATCGCCGCGCGCAGGTGCTTCAGGTCCAGCTCGCGGTACACCACGAGGCCGACGAACAGCGCCGCGACGACGGCGAGCGCCGCGCCTTCGGTCGCCGTGACGACGCCGCCGAAGATGCCGCCGAGGATGATGACCGGCAGCAGGAACGCCCACAGCGCCTCACGGAACGTGCGCCGCACGCGTTCCCACGAGAACGCGGCTTCGCGCGGCAGGTTGTAGCGGTGCGCGAGGAAGGTGGCGGTGCCCATGAGGCCGGCCGCGCCGATCAGGCCCGGCACGATACCCGCGACGAACAGCTGCACCACCGACGTCCCCGCCATCACCGCATACAGGATCATCGGGATCGACGGCGGGATGATCACGGCGAGCGTCGCGGCCGACGACATCGACGCCGCGGCGAAGGGAGCGGGATAGCCCTTCATCTTCATGCCGGGGATCAGGATCGAGCCCAGCGCCGCGACGTCGGCGACCGCCGAGCCGGAGATTTCCGCGAAGAATAGCGACGCGCCGATCGACACATGCGCGAGCCCGCCGCGCACCCAGCCGAACAGCGCCGAAGCGAACGCGACGAGCCGCTGCGAGATCCCCGACGCATTCATGATCGCGCCGGCCAGGATGAACAGCGGGATCGCGAGCAACGGGAAATTGGTCGCGCCGTTGTAGACGACCACCGCGACGTTCGGCAGCGTCGCCAGCCCGTGGCTGGCCACCATCGCGACGACGGCGACGATGCCCAGCGACACCGCGATCGGCACGTTCACGATCACCAGCGCCAGCACGGCCCCGAACAGGTACAGCATGATCCCCATCGCGAGCCCCTAGTGCGTTCCGTCGGCCAGCGCGATGCCGCCGGCGCCGGCCGTGCTGTCGTGGCCGCGCAGCAATTCGACGAGCGTCATCCCTTCGGCGAGGACGATCAGCAACGACGAAACCGGCACGACGGACATCACGAAATTCATCGGCACCCACGGCAGGCTCACGAGCGAGTCGTCCGCGAGCACCGGCATGATCGAAAAGCCGACCCACGCGAGCAGCACGAAGAACGCGATGACCAGCACCTGCGCGAACAGGCCGAGCGCGTGCCGCGCGCCGCGGCCCATTCGCAGCACGAGCTCCGGGCAGCCGATGTGCGCGCGCTTGACGGAGGCCAGCGCCGACCCGTAGAACGTCAGCCACGCCAGCAGCACCGACGCGACCTCGTCATACCAGACCAGCGAGCTGCCGACCGCGCGGAAGACGACACCGAGCGTGACCTCCGCGAAGAGGACGACCATGAGCGCCATCACCACCCACTCGAGGACGAGGCCGTACGCCTTGCGAAACGACTGCATCACTTGCCCAGCGCCACGGCCTTGTCGATGAGCGGCTTCGCGCCGGGCACTTCCTTGGCGAAGTCGTCGTAGATCTTCCTGCTGGCGGCGATGAACGCGTTCTTGTCGACGTCATTGACCTGCATGCCGGCCTGCTTGAGCTTGGCGAGGAGGTCGTTCTCGTCCTTTTGCGCCGTCTCGTACACGAACGCCTGCGTTTCCTTCGCCGTGTCCTCGATCACCTTGCGCACGTCGGGCGGCAGCTGCTCCCATTTGCGCGCGCTCACGACGACGTAAGCCGGCGTGTACACGTGGCCGGACAGCGAGAGGTACTTCTGCACTTCCTGCAGCTTCGCCGAGTAGATCTGCGTGAGCGGATTTTCCTGGCCGTCCATCACGCCCGTCTGCAGCGCCGTGAACAGCTCGGAGAACTTCATCGGGCTCGGGTTCGCGCCGTACTCCTGGAACATCTTCACGCGCCACTTGCCCTCGGGCACGCGCAGCTTGATCCCCTGCAGGTCGGCCGGCACCTTGATCGGATGCTTGTTGTTCGTGATGTGGCGGTAGCCGTTCTCCCACACCGCGAGGATCTTCAGGCCCTTCTTTTCCGCGGCGGGCTCGAGGCTCGGCCAGAAGACCGCCTGCTCGATCCGCTTCATGTGGTCGCGGTCCTTCACGATGTAGGGCAACTCGAACAGGCCGAACAGGTCCACTTCGGAACTCATCACGGTGGACGGCAGCGCGAAGTCGACGGTGCCGAGCTTGACCTTCTGGATCAGCTCCTTGTCGCCGCCGAGCTGGCTCGAGCCGTACGTGACGATCTTCACCTTGCCCGCGAGCCTGGCGTTGACGCGCTTGGCGAATTCGTCGGCGCTTTTCTGGAACAGCGAGCCGGGCTCGCCGACGTGGCCGAACTTGAGTTCGGTCTGCGCCCATGCGCCCGCGCAGAAGGCGAGCGATAGCGCGAACAACGCAAATTTCCTCATGGCTTGTCTCCTTCGTCGTTGTAAATCGTGAGCGGTCAGGCCGCAGCCTGCAGCTGCGCCGCCGCCGGGTGCGCCGCGAACCAGTCCATCGCGGCCGCGACGCCCGAGCCCGCGAGCTTCGCACCCGCGAGCTTCAGGCCCATCTCGCAGCCGGCGAGCGCCGCCATCAGCGTGAGGTCGTTGGAGTCGCCGAGGTGGCCGATGCGGAACATGCGGCCCTTGACCTTGCCCAGGCCCATGCCGAGCGACAGGTCGAAGCGCTGCCAGATCAGGCGGCGCACCGCGTCCGCGTCGATGCCCTCGGGCATCACGACCCCCGTGAGCACGGGCGAATACACGGCCGGGTCGGTGCACTGGATCTCGAGGCCCCACGCGCGCACCGCCGCGCGCACGCCCTCGCCCCAGCGCTGGTGGCGCGCGAACACGGCGGGCAGGCCGCCCTGGTGCGCATCGAGGATCATGTCGCACGCCTCGGCCAGGCCGTAGAGCAGGTTCGTGTTGGGCGTGTACGGGAAGTAGCCGCCCTTGTTGATCTCGATCATCTCGTCCCAGGCCCAGAACGAGCGCGGCATCTTCGCCGACTTGCTCGCCTCCAGCGCCTTGGGCGACACGGCGTTGAAGCTGATGCCGGGCGGCAGCATCAGGCCCTTTTGCGAACCGCTGATCGACACGTCCACGCCCCATTCGTCGTGGCGATAGTCGGCGCACCCGAGGCCGGAGATCGTGTCGACCAGCAGCAGCGCGGGATGCTTCGCGGCGTCGATCGCGCGCCGCACGGCGGGGATGTCGCTCGTCACGCCGGTCGACGTCTCGTTGTGCACGACGCACACCGCCTTGATCTCGTGCTGCGTGTCGCGCTTGAGGCGCTCCTCGATGAGGGCCGCCTGCACGCCGCGGCGCCAGTTCTCGGTGCCGGGCAGGCCGAGGAATTCGGTCTTCAGCTGCAGGCGCGTCGCGAGCTTGTTCCAAAGTGCGGCGAACTGGCCGGTCTCGTACATGACGACGTGGTCGCCGGGGCTGAGCGTGTTGGACAGCGCGGCTTCCCACGCGCCGGTGCCCGATGCGGGATAGATCACCACCGGCTGCTTCGTCTGGAAGATCTTCTGCATGCCGCCCAGCACCCGCAGGCCCAGCTGCGCGAACTCGGGGCCGCGATGGTCGATGGTCGGCAGGCTCATCGCCCGCAGGATGCGGTCGGGCACCGGCGACGGACCGGGAATCTGCAGGAAGTGACGACCGGTGGGGTGGTAATCGAGCGTGACCATGGCGATGGGTGGCGAGTGCCGGGCCATTCTTGCATACAAAATCCGACTGTCAATTCAGGGCTTCTCCTCCTTGGGGATTTGGGTGCGAGGCATTTTGCATACAAAATGGCGACATGGTCGCCAACGTGATCTCCATTCCGCGCGCGGCGCTGCACGAGCAGGTCGCGCAGCGCCTGCGGACCATGCTCGTGGAAGGCCACATCGCGCCCGGCGCGAAGCTCAACGAGCGCGAACTGGCGCACGTCCTGCACGTCTCGCGCACGCCGCTGCGCGAAGCGATCAAGATGCTCGCCGCCGAAGGCCTGGTCGAACTGCTGCCCAACCGTGGCGCGATCGCGGTGGCGCTGTCGGAAGCCGACGTGCTGCACACGTTCGAAGTGATGGCGGGCCTCGAAGGCATGAACGGCGAGCTCGCCGCGCAGCGCATCACCGATGCCGAGCTGGCCGAAATCAAGGCGATGCACTTCGAGATGCTGGCCGCTTACACGCGCACCGACCTGTCCAACTATTACCGCCTGAACGCGCAGATCCACCGCGCGATCAATGCCGCGGCGAAAAACCCCGTGCTCACGGCGACGTACAACCAGGTGAACGCGCGGCTGCAAGCGCTGCGCTTTCGCTCCAACCAGGACGGCGCGAAATGGAAACGCGCGATGAAGGAGCACGAAAAGATGGTCGAGGCGCTTCAGGCGCGCGACACGGCGGCGATGCGCAGCATCCTCATGACGCACGTGGACAACAAGCGCGACGTGGTCATGTCGCAGTTGCGCGCACAGCAGCCCCGTGAAGCCGGGGGCAACGAGCGATGAACGCGCCCGTGCCCCTGCGAGTCGCGCGCGACTCGGCGAACGCGTACGACGGCGTCGCCGCCGCGTCCAATGAAGTCGCCGGCCGCCTCGCGCAGAGGCTCGCGCGGGAGACGACGGGCGAAGTGCACTTTTCCGCCGCCGCCCGCGGCCGCTACGCGACCGACGCGTCCATCTACCAGGTGATGCCCGTCGGTGTGTTCCTGCCGGCGACGAACGAGGACGTGCGCATCGCGATCGACATCTGCCGCGACCTGAAGGTGCCGATCGTCGCGCGCGGCGCAGGCACGAGCCAGTGCGGCCAGACGGTCGGCGCGGGCCTCGTCATCGACCATTCGAAGCACCTGCGCCAGGTCGAGAACTTCGATGCGCAGGCGCGCACGGCCGAAGTGCAACCCGGCATGGTGCTCGACCACCTCAACCTCGCGCTGAAGAAGCTCGGGCTGTGGTACCCGGTGGACGTCTCGACCAGCGCGCAGGCCACGCTCGGCGGCATGGCCGGCAACAACTCGTGCGGCAGCCGCAGCATCGCCTACGGCAACATGGTCCACAACGTCCTCGGCATCGACGCGTGGACGGCCGACGGCCGGTCGCATCGCTTCACGCGCTTCGAGGACTGCACGGGCTTCGCGCGCGAAGCCGGCGAGCAGGTGAAGGCGCTGGCGCAGGCACTCGCGCCGGAGATCGATGCGAAATGGCCCAAGCTGCTGCGGCGCGTCGCGGGCTACAACCTCGACATCTTCCGCAACCAGAACGTGCGGCCGTACACCGGCGACGGCTCGGTGAACCTCGCGCACCTGCTCGTGGGCAGCGAGGGAACGCTGGCGCTGACGAAATCGCTCAAGCTGCAGCTGGCCGAACTGCCGAAGGCCAAGGTGCTCGGCGTGGTGAACTTCCCGACCTTCTACAAGGCGATGGACAGCGCGCAGCACATCGTGCGGCTCGCGAATCCGGGCGGACGCGAAGCGTCCGCGGACAGCACGCTGACCGCGGTCGAGCTCGTCGACCGCACGATGATCGAGCTGTCGCTGGCCAACCCTGCGTTCGCGCCGGTGATCAGGAGCGCCGTGATCGGCAAGCCCGACGCTGTGCTGCTCGTGGAATTCTCCGGCAGCGACAAGGCGCCGCTCGTACGCAAGCTCGACGAACTCGTGGAGCTGATGGGCGACCTCGGCCTGCCCGGCTCGGTGGTGCGCATGGAAGACGACGCGCCGCAGAAGGCGTTGTGGGAGGTGCGCAAGGCCGGCCTGAACATCATGATGAGCCTCAAGGGCGACGGCAAGCCCGTGAGCTTCATCGAGGACTGCGCCGTGCCGCTCGAGCACCTGGCCGAATACACCGACGAGCTCACGCAGGTGTTCCGCAAGCACGGCACGCGCGGCACCTGGTACGCGCATGCGTCCGTCGGCACGCTGCACGTGCGCCCGATCCTCGACATGCGCGCCGACGGCGCGGCGAAGATGCGCCGCATCGCGGAAGAAGCATCCGAGCTCGTGCGCAAGTACCGCGGCGCGTACAGCGGCGAACACGGCGACGGCCTGTGCCGCGGCGAATGGATCTCGTGGCAGTTCGGCCCCCGGATCGACGAGGCGTTCCGCCGGATCAAGCAGGTCTTCGACCCGCAGCGGCTGCTCGCGCCCAATCGCATCGTCGATCCGCCGAAGATGGACGACACGCGGCTGATGCGCTTGCCGCCGTCGTACCGCGTCATCCCGCTGCAGCCGGCGCTCGACTGGAGCGCATGGGACGTGCAGAACGACCCCGTGACGGAGCGCGTGACCGCACCCGGGACCGGCGGCGATCCCGCGGGTGGCTTGGCGAAGGCGGCGGAGATGTGCAACAACAACGGGCACTGCCGCAAGTTCGACGCGGGCACGATGTGCCCGAGCTACCGCGTCACACGCGACGAGGAACACCTCACGCGCGGCCGCGCGAACACGCTGCGCCTCGCGCTGTCGGGCCAGCTGGGTGCGGACGGCATCGCGAGCGACGAAGTGCACGAGGCCCTCGAGCTGTGCGTCAGTTGCAAGGGCTGCAAGCGCGACTGCCCCACCGGCGTCGACATGGCACGCATGAAAGTGGAGGCGTTGCATCACTACAAGGCCAGGCACGGCCATACGCTGAAGGACAAGCTGGTCGCACGCCTGCCCGACTACGCGCGCCTGGCGAGCCGGTTCGCGGGTCTCATGAACCTGCGCAACCGCAGCAAGCTGCTGCGCGCGCTCGGCGAGAAGCTGGCCGGGTTCTCCGCGCGCCGCGACTTGCCGGCCTGGCACGGCGAACACTTCTTCAACGACATCCCGGTGACGGTCACGCGCGAAGAGGTGCTGCGCGCCGCGAAGCCGCTGGTGCTCTTCGTCGATACCTTCAACGGCTACTTCGAGTCGACGAACGCACGCTGCGCGGTGAAGGTGCTGCAGGCCGCGGGTTACTCGGTGCACGTCGCGACCAAGCTGCGGGACGACGGCAAGCACCTGTGCTGCGGCCGCACGTACCTCGCCGGCGGCATGGTCGACGAAGCGAAAGCCAAGGCACGCGAGGTGATGGATTCGCTGCTGCCGTTCGCGCAGCGCGGCATTCCCGTGGTCGGCCTCGAGCCGTCGTGCCTGCTCACGCTGCGCGACGAGATGCTCGCGATGGGCCTGGGTGACGGCGCACAGCGCGTCGCCGGCAACGCATTCCTGTTCGAGGAATTCCTGGCGCGCGAGGCGCAGGCCGGCGCCCTCGAGGAATTCAAGTCGAAACTCCAGCCGCTGGACCGCCGCGTGCTGCTGCACGGCCACTGCCACCAGAAGGCGTTCGGCGTCGTGGCGCCGATCGTGCAGGCGCTCAAGCTGATCCCCGGCGTCGAGCCGGAACTGGTCGAAACGAGCTGCTGCGGGATGGCGGGCAGCTTCGGCTACGAAGCATCGCACTACGACGTTTCGATGCAGATGGCCGAACTGGGCCTGCTGCCCGCGGTGCGCAAATACCCGGGCGCGATCGTCGTCGCCGACGGCACGAGCTGCCGCCACCAGATTCGCGACGGCGCGCAGCGCGAGGCCGTGCACGCGGCGGTGGTGCTCGCCGCCCGGCTGCCTGCGGCAGAATAGGCCGATGGCCGCGCCGACGATCCGCTCCGCCCTGCCCTCCGACGAGGCCGCCTGGCGCAAGCTGTGGCGCGGCTACCTCGATTTCTATTCATCGAACATCCCCGAGGAAATCACCGCCCGCACGTGGCAGCGCATCCTCGATCCCGATTCGGCCGTGATGTGCGTCGTCGCCGAGGTGGACGGCCAGGTGGCCGGCTTCGCGAACTGCGTGGTGCACGAGAACACGTGGGAGACGCAGGCGATCTGCTATCTCGAGGACCTGTATGTCGAGCCCGGCGCGCGCGGCCACGGCGTCGGCCGTGCGCTGATCGAGTGGCTGCGCAACGCGATGCGTGCCGAAGGCTGGGCGCGCCTGTACTGGCACACGCGCGCGTCGAACGAACGCGCGCGGCGCCTGTACGACCGCTTCGCCGAAGCCGACGACTTCGTGCGCTACGTGATCCGGCAGAAATGAAAGTCGCGGCTAACGGCGCGCGCGCTTCACCAGGGGCGGGCTGTACTTCACGCCGTTCGCGACGAGGTAGTCCCGGATCAACCGCCGCATCACCTGGGACGGCGTCATGTCCTGCGCGTGGCAAAGCTTCTCGAACGCTTCCTTGCGGGCAGGATCGATGAGGACGGTGAGCCTCGCTGTCTTGTTCTCCATGGCGGTCCCAATGTTAACCAAATGATAAT
>DATBPW010000177.1:0-5192 GCA_036561125.1 Ramlibacter sp.
CCCATGAAATTCGTCGACGAAGCCTTCATCGACATCGCCGCGGGCGACGGCGGGAACGGCTGCGTCTCGTTCCGGCACGAGAAGTACAAGGAGTTCGGCGGCCCCAACGGCGGCGACGGCGGCCGCGGCGGGCACGTGTACGCGTTTGCGGACCCGAACCTCAACACGCTCGTCGACTACCGTTATTCGCGCCGGCACGAAGCCAAGCGCGGCGAGCACGGCATGGGCTCGGACATGTTCGGCGCCGCCGCGGACGACATCGTGCTCAAGATGCCCGTCGGCACGATCGTCAGCGACGCGGAAACGGGCGAGGTGTTGTACGAACTGCTCAACCCGGGCGAGATGGTGATGATCGCCAAGGGCGGCGACGGCGGCTTCGGCAACATGCGCTTCAAAAGCTCGATCAACCGCGCGCCGCGGCAGAAGACGCCCGGCTGGCCGGGCGAGAAGAAGCACCTGAAGCTCGAACTGAAAGTGCTCGCGGACGTCGGCCTGCTCGGCATGCCCAACGCCGGCAAGTCGACGCTGATCGCGGCGATCTCGAACGCGCGGCCGAAGATCGCCGACTACCCGTTCACGACCTTGCACCCGAACCTCGGCGTGGTGCGCGTCGGCCCGGAGCAGAGCTTCGTCGTGGCCGATGTGCCCGGCTTGATCGAAGGCGCGGCCGAAGGCGCCGGCCTGGGTCACCAGTTCCTGCGTCACCTGCAACGCACGCGGTTGCTGCTGCACCTCGTGGACCTCGCGCCGTTCGACGACAACGTCGATCCGGTGGCGCAGGCGAAAGCGATCGTTGCCGAACTGAAGAAGTACGACCAGGCGCTGTACGACAAGCCGCGCTGGCTCGTGCTGAACAAGGTCGACATGGTCCCCGCGGAGGAACGCGAGAAGCGCGTGAAGGATTTCGTCAAGCGCTTCAGGTACAAGGGGCCGGTGTTCCAGATCTCCGCGCTCACGCGCGAAGGCACCGACACGCTCGTCAAGTCGATCTACGAACACGTGCGCTCGATCCAGGCGGCGGAGCAGCCGCCCGAGTACGTCGATCCGCGTTTCCAGGATGTCTGAGCAACGCCCTTCCCATGTCCTGCGCGATGCCCGGCGCATCGTGGTCAAGGTCGGCTCGACCCTGGTGACCAACGAAGGCCGCGGCCTCGACGCGAATGCGATCGGCGAATGGGCGCGGCAGCTCGCGGCGCTCGCGCGCGAAGGACGCGAAGTCGTCATGGTGTCCAGCGGCGCGATCGCCGAAGGCATGAAGCGCCTGGGCTGGACCACACGGCCGCACGAGGTCAACGAACTGCAGGCTGCCGCGGCCGTCGGCCAGATGGGCCTCGCGCAGATGTACGAGACCAAGCTGCGCGAACAGGGCCTGCATTCGGCGCAGGTGCTGCTCACGCACGCCGACCTGGCCGACCGCGAGCGCTACCTCAACGCGCGCTCGACGCTCGTCACGCTGCTGCAGTTGAAGGTGGTGCCCGTCATCAACGAGAACGACACGGTGGTCAACGACGAGATCAAGTTCGGCGACAACGACACGCTGGGCGCGCTCGTGGCCAACCTCGTCGAAGCCGACGCGCTCGTGATCCTCACGGACCAGAAGGGGCTGTACTCGAGCGACCCGCGCAAGGACCCGCAAGCGAAGTTCATCGCCGAAGAGCGTGCCGGCAATCCGGCCCTCGAGGCGATGGCGGGCGGCACGGGCTCCGCGATCGGCAAGGGCGGGATGATCACCAAGGTGCTGGCCGCGAAACGCGCGGCGGGCTCGGGCGCATCGACGGTGATTGCGTGGGGGCGCGAAAGCGATTGCCTCATCCGCCTCGCGCGCGGCGAGGCGATCGGCACGCTGCTGGTCGCGCCCACGCAGAAGAGCCAGGCGCGCAAGCGCTGGATGGCGGACCAGTTGCAGCTGCGCGGCTCGGTCACCGTCGATGCCGGCGCGGTGCCGAAGGTGCTGGGCGAAGGCAAGAGCCTGCTGCCGATCGGCATGACGGCCGTGGAAGGCGACTTCTCGCGTGGCGACGTGATCGCGGTGCGCGACCCGTCAGGCAACGAGATCGCGCGCGGGCTGGCCAACTACGCGGCCGCCGAAGCGCGCCTGCTGTGCCGCAAGCCGTCGGGCGAGATCGAAGCGCTCCTGGGCTACGCCGCCGAGCCCGAGATGATCCACCGCACGAACCTGGTCGTGACGCGCTAAGGCGCCGACGAGCCGCCGAACTTGCGGTCGAACGGCGTGCGCAGGTCTTGCACGATCTGCTGCGCGCTGCGATTGGGCGTGTGCCCCGCGCATGCGCCGGCCTTCGCGATCGCGCGCACATGGCGCGCTTCGAAACCTTCGAAGAGCGACTTCCATTCCGTGTCGACGGAGCGCCATCCCTGGCCCGACGAGCGGGCGTACACGCGGTATTCGCCGCGGTCGCAGCGCACGCCTTCGTACGCGGCGTTCACGGCGCCCGAACTGCTCGTCGCGACGAACACATAGCGCACGACGCCGTCCTTGCCGATGGAAACCGATTGCGGGTCCACCGCGAAGCGCAGCGCCGATGCGCTGTCGACGTCGATGGCGACGAGGCCGGACATGCGCAGCGCAGGCGGCGGGGGCACTTCGGATTCGGCTTCGTTCCACTGCGGCTCGACGTTGGGCTTGCCCATCGTGCCGGGGAGGAAGTCCGGTGTTGTCTGGCCCCATGCCGCACACACCGCACACGCCGCGAGCAGTGCGGCCGCGACCGCCCGCTCACGGCGCATGCTTGTCCTTGGCTTCCACTTGCACGGCCGCCTGCTGCGGATCGGGATCGAACGTCGCCCCGGGCGGCAGTTCGAATGCCGGACCGGGCGGCGCGTGCTGGTCGGCGTGGTGGATGTGTTCGTGGTGGCCGTCGTGGTCGCGCGAGCGCATGCCGCTGCGCAGGTAGCGATTGCGATGGTCGTGCCGCGGCAGGAAGCGCGCGAGCTCGGTCAGCGCCATCTCGTACACGCCGCGCTTGAATTCGACGACGACATCGAGCGGAACCCAGTATTCGTTCCAGCGCCACGCGTCGAACTCCGGATGGTTGGTTGCGCGCAGGTTCAGGTTCCAGTCGTGGCCGACCAACTGGAGCAGGTACCAGATCTGCTTCTGGCCCTTGTAGTGGCCGCGGGCATCGCGGCGGATGTACCGGTCCGGCACCTCGTAGCGCAACCAGTCGCGCGTGCGCGCGATGATCCGCACATGCTCGGGCATCAGCCCGACTTCCTCGTGCAGTTCGCGGAACATCGCCTGTTCGGGCGTCTCTCCGCGGTCGATGCCCCCTTGCGGGAACTGCCAGGAGTGGGTGCGAATCCGCTTGCCCCAGAACACCTGGTTCTTCTGGTTGAGCAAGATGATGCCGACGTTGGGCCGGAAGCCGTCCCGGTCAAGCATAATCAAACCCCAAATTCTTAAACTGAGTTCATTATGCACGCCGCTACGCGGCGCCGCCATAGGCTCCCCGGCTGCGGCAACGGACCGCGCCCTGCAAGAAGATGAAAGCCTCCCAGTTCCTGATTTCCACCCTGAAGGAAGCCCCGGCCGACGCCGAAGTGACGAGCCACAAGCTCATGATGCGCGCCGGCCTGATCAAGAAACTCGGCGCGGGCATCTACACCTGGATGCCGATGGGCTTGCGCGTCGTGAACAAGATCGAAGCGATCGTGCGCGAGGAGATGAATCGCGCCGGCGCGGTGGAACTGCTGATGCCCGTGATCCAGCCCGCGGAGCTGTGGCAGGAGGCCGGCCGCTTCCAGGCCTACGGCCCCGAGCTGCTGCGCATCAAGGACCGGCACGATCGCGACTTCATCGTGCAGCCCACCAGCGAGGAGTGCATCACCGACATCGCGCGCCAGGAGCTGCGCAGCTACAAGCAGCTGCCGAAGAACTTCTATCACATCCAGACGAAGTTCCGCGATGAGCGCCGGCCGCGCTTCGGCGTGATGCGCAGCCGCGAGTTCATCATGAAGGACGCGTACAGCTTCGATCGCGACGAAGCCGGCGCGAAGCAAAGCTATGCGGCGATGGCGAAAGCGTATCGCGCGATCTTCGACCGCTTCGGTTTGCGCTATCGCGCCGTGGCCGCGGACAGCGGCGCGATCGGCGGCGAGCTGTCCGAGGAATTCCAGGTGATCGCCGACACCGGCGAGGACGCGATCATCTACTGCCCGGACAGCGACTACGCGGCGAACATCGAGAAGGCCGAGGCGCTCGCGCCGAAGGGGCCGCGCGCCGCACCGTCGCAGCCGATGAAGAAGACGCCGACGCCCGGCAAGAGCACGTGCGCGGACGTCGCGCAATTGCTCGGCGTGCCGTTGCAAACGACGGTCAAGTCCATCGTGCTGGCGACCGACGCATTGAACGAACGCGGCGAAGTGGCGAAGGTGCAGGTGTGGCTGTTGCTGCTGCGCGGTGACCACGACCTGAACGAAATCAAGGCGAGCAAGGTGCCGGGCCTGAAGAACGGCTTTCGCTTCGCCACCGTGGCCGAGATCGTCGACCACTTCGGCACGAAGCCCGGCTACCTCGGCCCGATCGGCTTGAAGCAGCCGGTGAAGATCGTCGCCGACCGCGAAGTGGCCGCCATGGCCGACTGGATCTGCGGCGCGAACGAAGAAGGCTTCCACATCACCGGCGTCAACTGGGGCCGCGACCTGCCCGAGCCCGAAGCCGTCGCCGACATCCGCAACGTCGTCGAAGGCGATGCGTCGCCGGACGGCAAGGGCAAGCTCGCGATCGAGCGCGGCATCGAAGTGGGCCACATCTTCTTCCTCGGCACGAAGTACAGCGCGCCGATGAACGCGACCTTCCTGGACGAGGGCGGCAAGCCGCAGGTCATGCAGATGGGTTGCTATGGCATCGGCGTCACGCGGCTGCCGGCCGCGGCCATCGAGCAGAACAACGACGAGCGCGGGATCATCTGGCCCGATGCGATCGCGCCGTTCACCGTCGTGGTCTGCCCGATCGGCATGGACCGCAACGCGGATGTGAAGGCCGCGGCCGAGAAGCTGCACGACGAACTCGCTGCGGCCGGCGTCGACGTGATGCTCGATGACCGCGGCGAGCGCCCCGGCGCGATGTTCGCCGACTGGGAGCTGATCGGCGTGCCGCACCGCATCTTGATCTCCGATCGCGGCCTGAAGGAAGGCCAATTCGAATACCAGCATCGCCGCGACAGCGCGGCCAC
>DATBPW010000178.1:0-8324 GCA_036561125.1 Ramlibacter sp.
CTGGGGCGAGCAGGCCGATGCCGACAAGCCCGAGGAAGAGAGCAAGTCGCTCGTGCCCGTGAAGGACGGCGAGATGCCGCGCACCGAGCGCGCCGAGGCGAAGGGCCTGAAGACGCGGCCGCCCGCGCGCTACACGGAAGCCACGCTGCTGTCGGCGATGGAAGGTGCGGGCAAGGCCATCGAGGACGAGGAGCTGCGCGAGGCGATGCACGAGAAAGGCCTGGGCACGCCGGCCACGCGCGCCGCGATCATCGAAGGCCTGATCAACGAGAAGTACATGCTGCGCGACGGGCGCGAACTCGTGCCGACCGCGAAGGCGTTCCAGCTCATGACGCTGCTGCGCGGCCTCGGCGTCGAGGAACTGTCCAAGCCCGAGCTCACCGGCGAGTGGGAATACAAGCTCGCGCAGATGGAACACGGCAAGCTCTCGCGCGAGGCCTTCATGCGCGAGATTGCCGAGATGACCAAGCACATCGTGCAGAAGGCCAAGGAGTACGACCGCGACACGGTGCCCGGCGACTACGCGACGCTGCACACGCCTTGCCCCAACTGCGGCGGCGTGGTGCAGGAGAACTACCGGCGCTACACGTGCATCGGCAAGCCGCGCGCGCAGCCCTGCGGCTTCTCGTTCACGAAGATTCCGGCGGGCCGCGCGTTCGAGCTCGCCGAGGTCGAGAAATTCCTGCAGGACAAGCGCATCGGCCCGCTCGAAGGCTTCCGCTCGAAAGCGGGCTGGCCGTTCACCGCCGAACTCGCGCTGACGTTCGACGAGGAAACGAAGAACTGGAAGCTCGAATTCGATTTCGGCAACGAGGACGACCCCGCGCAAACCGGCGAGATGGTCGACTTCGGCGGCCAGGAGCCGCTCGGTCCGTGCCCGAAGTGCGGCGCGCGCGTGTTCGAATGGGGCAGCAACTACCTGTGCGAACGCTCGGTGCCCACCGCGGAGCAGCACAAACCCAGCTGCGACTTCCGCAGCGGCAAGATCATCCTGCAGCAGCCCGTGGCGCGCGAGCAGATGACCAAGCTGCTGGCCACCGGCAAGACCGACCTGCTGGACAAGTTCGTCTCGACGCGCACGCGGCGCGCGTTCAAGGCGTTCCTCGCGTGGGACAAGGAAGCCGGCAAGGTGAACTTCGAATTCGAGCCGCGCGCGTCGAAATTCCCGCCGCGCAAGACGGCCGCGGCGAAGACGGCGAAGGAGCCCGCGGCCGCGTACGCAGCGAAGAAGGCGCCTGTCGCGAAGAAGGCCCCTGCGAAGAAAGCCGCGCCCGCGAAGAAGGTGGCCGCCAAAAAGGCCGCGCGCAAGACGACCGGCGGCCTCACGCCCAGCGCCGCGCTCGCCGCCGTGATCGGCAACGAGCCGGTCGCACGCACCCAAGCGACGAAGAAACTGTGGGACTACATCAAGGCCCACAACCTGCAGGACGCCAAGGACAAGCGCAAGATCAACGCGGACGCGAAGCTCGAGCCGGTGTTCGGCAAGCCGCAGGTGACGATGTTCGAGATCGCGAAGTTGCTCGGCAACCACCTGGCCTGACGCCATGCCGGGCACCGCCACCCTCGAGGCATTCATCGCGAAAGTCGAATCGAACGCGCACGTCGACGCGATCCGCGACTTCTACACCGAAGACGCGTCGATGCGCGAGAACTTCGAGCCGCCGCGCGCCGGCCGCGAGCTGCTGATGGCCGGCGAGGCGAAGACGCTCGAGCGCGCCGCCTCGCTGACGTCGCGCTGCGTGCGCCCGGTGTTCGTGAGCGGCGACCACGTCGTCATCCGCTGGGTCTTCGAGTTCACGTGGAAGGCGGGCGGCGGCATGCGCATGGAGGAACTCGCCTACCAGCGCTGGCGCGGCGAGCGCATCTGCGAGGAGCAGTTCTTCTACGACCCGAAGCAGCGCGTGGCCGCCGCGATGTCGATCGATACGTTCATGCAGGGCTACAAGGCCGCATGGGAGGCGCGCCAGCCCGCGGCATTCGCGGCGCTGTTCCACCCCGACGGCGAATACTGCAACACGCCGTTCGCGACGCAGCGCGGCCATGCGCAGCTGGCCGAATACTGGAAGCGCGTGCAACTGCAGGAGGACGTGCGCCTGGAGTACGACGTGCTCTCGCGCAGTGCGGCGAGCGGGATCGCGCATTGGCGCACCACGTACCAGGTCGCGTCCGAGGAGCTGTTCCGCATCTGGGCGCAGTCGGCGGGCACGAACCTGGTCGCGCGCCGCCCCGGCGATCCGCTGCCGCGGATGATCCTCGACGGCGTGCTGCATCCGGAGTTCGATGGCAACCTGTGCCGGCGCGCGCGCATCTGGTGGCACAGCATGCCGCAGCCTTGACCGGCGCGCCTTCGCCGCCGCACCATCTCCTTCCCCGGGCTCGGGCTTCTGGCACTGGTTCGTCTACAACATCCCCGCGAACGTGACGGAGCTCGCGGGCAACGCGGGCGCTCAAGGCGGCGCGAACCTGCCCACGGGCGCGGCGATGAACCGCATCGACTACGGCTTCGCCGCATGGGGCGGGCCGTGCCCGACCGTCGCCCGGCGACAAGCCGCACCGCTACATCTTCACGGTGTACGCGCTCAAGACCGACAAGCTCGACCTGCCGCCCGACGCGACGGCGGCCGTCGCGGGCTTCATGACCAACGCGAGCAAGATCGCGAGCGCGAGCTTCACGGCGCGCTGCGGCATCCCGAAGGCGAAGTCATAGCGGCGCGTTAGCGCCAGCCCGCGAGCACTGCGCGCGTCTGGTCCCACAGTTCGGCGAGCTTGTCGACGCGCAGCTGCGCATCGCCGGGCATTGCCTCGCGCGACGCCGCTTCCAGCGCGTCCGCGTGCTGCTGGATCGCCTTGGCGCCGATGTTGCTCGCGCCGCCCTTGAGCGCATGCGCAGCCTTCGTGAGTGTGGCCGCATCGTTGGCCCCGACGGCGCCGCGCATCGCCTCCAGGCGCAGCGGCGTGTCATTGATGAACAGGCCGATCACCTCTTTCGTCATCGAGAGGTCTTCGTCGTCGAACTCGCGAAATTCCTCCAGCCGCGCGAAGTCCATCAGCGGCGCCTCCGGCGCGCTCGTCGGTGCCGGTGCAGCCGCAACGGGTGCGGCGTCGGCGCGCGCCGCGTGCTTTTGCGCCACCCAGCGCTCCAGTGCCTGCGCCAGCGCCGAGACTTGCAGCGGCTTCGTGAGGTAATCGTCCATGCCCGCCGCCTCGCAGCGCGCGCGGTCCTCGAGCGACGCGCCGGCAGTCAGCGCGATGATCGGCGGCGAATCCGTGGGCCACGCGGCGTGGATCTGGCGCGTCGCTTCGAGGCCGTCGACGTCGGGCATGTTCACGTCCATCAGGATCGCGCCGAAGCGCAAGCCTTCGTTGCGCGCGCGGGCCACGGCCTCGACCGCTTCGCGGCCGTCGACGGCGGTGCGCCAGTCGTAGCCGAGCTTGGCGACCATCGCGCACGCGACCTTCAGGTTGACGGCGTTGTCGTCGGCGACCAGCACGGTGGCATGCTTCTTCGCATCGGGCGCCGCCGCAACGCGCGGGCGCTCGCCCGGCGCCGCCGACAGGCAACGCACCAGCGTCTCGAACAACTGGTTCTGCCGCGCGGGCTTGAGCAGGCGCGCCGCGAACAATTGCGCCGTGTCGTCGGCCGACGGCATGAAGCCCGACGTGAGCAGCACGACCGGCACGTCGCGCCAGCCTTCGAGCGACTTGAGCGCGCGCGCCACGGCCACGCCGTCCATCTCGGGCATGTGCATGTCCGTGATCACGAGGTGCGGCACGCTGCGGGCCTGCCGGGCCCACGCGATCGCCTCGGGCCCGGAGGCACAAGTGGTCACGTGCATGTCCCACAGCTGCAGCTGGCGGTTGAGGATGCGCACGTTCGTCGCGTGGTCCTCCACGATCAATGCGTGCTTGCCCACCAGCGCGCCCGCCTGCGTGGCATCGATCGCGCGCGGCAACTGCGCTGTCGGCGCGGCGACGGTGAACCAGAAGGTCGAGCCCCGGCCCGGGGTGCTTTCGACGCCGATCTCGCCGCCCATGATCTCGACGATGCGCTTGCAGATCGCCAGGCCCAGGCCCGTGCCGCCGTACTTGCGCGTGGTCGATGCGTCGACTTGCGTGAAGGCCTCGAACAGCGACGACACTCGCTCGGGCGGGATGCCGATGCCGGTGTCGCTGACGCGGAACTCGAGCACGCAGCGCCCGTCCGGCCGCACGCGGTCGAGCTTGCGCACGTGCACGGCGACCTCGCCGTGCGCCGTGAACTTCACGGCGTTGTTGATCAGGTTGATGAGCACCTGGCGCAGGCGCGTGACGTCGCCGAGGATCGCCGCGGGCACGGCGTCCGCGCCGTGCTCGGGTACGTCCACGATCAACTCGAGCCCCTTTTCGCGCGCCCGCGGCGCGGCGATGTCGCACGCTTCCTCGACCGCACCGCGCACGCTGACCGGTTCGATCTCCAGCTCCAGCTTGCCGGACTCGATCTTGGAGAAATCGAGCACGTCGTTGATCACCGCGAGCAGCTGGTCGCTCGACAGGCGAATGGTCTGCAGGTAGTCGCGCTGCTCCGCATCGAGCTGCGTTTCGCCGAGCAGCGTCGCCATGCCGACGACGCCATTGAGCGGCGTGCGAATCTCGTGGCTCATCGTCGCGAGGAACGCCGCCTTCGCGCGCGCGGCGCCGAGCGCCTCTTCGCGCGATGCCGCCAATTCGGCCGTGCGCTGCTCGACGCGCGCTTCCAGCGTTTCGTTCGCCTGCTGCAGCGCGCGCGCATCGGCCTCGACCTGTGCCCGATACGCCTGCAGTTGCTCGCCGCTGTCGTGCATCACGCGCGAGAGCTGGTGCACTTCGGCGATGCGCGTGCGCGCGTCGATGGCCGGCACCTCGCCGCGACCCAATTGCCCGGCCGCGACGGTCAGGCCGCCCAGCCTGCGCCCGATCCGGTGCGCGATCAGCAGCGCGATGGCCGTCGCGAGCGCGATCAGCACGCCCATCACGACCAGCGACTCGCGCTGCGCACGCACCACGTCGCCGGTGAAATCGCTCTCCGGCGCCGCAACCACCAGCGTCCAGTGCAGGCCGAGCTGCTCCGCGAACGGCCGCTGCACCATCAGCAGCGCGTCCGCGCCGGGCTGCGCGAGGCGCTGCAGCTTGGTGTCGGTCGCGACCGTGTCGGCCGAACGGTTGGCCCACATGGCCTGCAGCGCGGCGAACGTCGTGCGGATCACCGCATTCGCGCTTTGCGCCGGGCTGGCGCGCTGGAGCGAAGCGGAGTCGAACAGCGTGTCGCCGGCAGAGCTTGCCACCAGCAGTCCCTTCTCGTCGACGATGTACGCCGCGCCACGCGCACTGATGCGCTGCGTGCGAATGAGGTTGGCCAGGTGCTGCAGCGACAGGTCGGCGCCGATCACGCCGGCCACGCCGCCGTCGGCGTCGTACACGGGCTGCGACAGGCTCACCACCAGTTCCTTGTGCCCGGCGCCGACCTGCACCGGCGTGAACACGCGGCCTTTGGCGCGCACGGCCCCGGCGTACCACGGCGTGCTGCGCGGCTCGAAGTTGCGCGTTTCCTTCTCGATGAGGTGGCGGTCGCCCGGGTATGCGGCCTTGTAGACCAGCCGTCCCGCGCCGCCGGGCGGGCGGATCTCCACCCGTGCGCTGCCGTCGCCCTGCGACTGCAACCCGAAATATTCGCCGTTGAGGTTGCCGATGTGGAACACCGACACGTCGCGCGACTGCCGCGCTAGGGCGAACACCATCGCTTCGAACTTCGCCGGCTCGCGCAGCCATGCGCGAGCGCGATCGAGTTCCGCGCCCTGCAGCCGCTCGGCGAAGATGGCGCCGACGACGTCGTGCACCTGCTGGATGTGCGCTTCCGTCCCGGTCTGCACATTCGCCGCGACCTGCGTGAGGATCCGCCCGCCGAGGTCCTGCGTGGCTTGAGAACTGGCGCGCGTGAGCATCCACACGACGAGCAGCGCCGGCACGGCGGCCAGCAGCACGAGGCTCGCCGCGAGCAGGCGGCGCAGGGAGAACATCTTCATGGCGGGGGATTCAGAACGCGAGTCCGCCCACTTCGACCGCGTCCATCGGCGCGGCGCGGCCCGGCAGGTCCACCAGCGCCCGCTGGCCGGTGCGGATCGCGCCGGTGACGCTGCGCACGGCGTCGACGCTGGCGGCGATCGGCCAGCCCAGCTCGCGCGCCCGCTTTTGCAATTGCATCGTCGCGCTGACCGCATCGCCGACGGGCAGCAGTTGTTGCGCCGTGCCGTGCAGCGGGTCCGACAGGTGCGTGAGGGTCACGTCGCCCGTATGCAGCGCGATGCTCGCCTGGAACCGCGGCAAGCTGCGGCCCGCGTACTGCGCGTCGATGAAGCGCTGCACCGCATGCGCGGAGTCGACCAGCCCGAGCGCCGTGCGCACGGCGCGCAGCGGGTGGCTGACCGTCTGCGTGTCCTCGCCCGGCGCGAAGATCGCGAGCAAGCCTTCGCCGACGAAGCGCATGATGCGCGCGCCGAACAGATGGGCCGCGTCGTTGGCGTTCTCGTAGAACTTCTTGACCAGCGCCGCCAGCTCCGCGGGATCGAGCCGCGCGGCCAGCGCGGCGTAGTCCGGAATGTCGACGAACAGGACGGTCGCGCCCGCGATGCGCTCGTCGCCGGCGCCCGATGCCGACGGCCAGCGCTCGCTCAATTCGGCGGCGAGGCGTTCCTCGTAGAGCTTCGACAATTCGTGGCGCTGGTCCTGCAGCGCCTCGTCCACGGCGGCGTCGACCGCCATCGCCTGCAGCGTCGCGCGAACGGCGCGGCGATTCAGTTGCGCGTCGACCGCCTGGCGCAGCTCCGCCGCGCGGAACGGCTTGGTGATGTAGTCGTCCGCGCCGCTGGTCATCCCGATGCGCATGTGCGCGCGTTCCTGCAGCGACGTGAGCAGGATCACCGGGATGCCGGCCAGCTGCGGGTCGGCGCGCATTTGCGCCAGCATGTCGAAGCCGTTCAGGCCGGGCATCTGCACGTCGCTGATCACCAGGTCGGGCACCTGCCCGCGCACGAGCGCGAGGCCCTGCGCGCCGTCCTCGGCGGCCAGCACCTCGTGCCCGTCCTTCTTCAGCACGGATGACACCAGCAAGCGTGTGCCCGCATCGTCTTCCATGACGGCGATCACAGCCATCCTCGACACTCCTTCGAACGCACTGCGCGGGGCGGCGCTCGCTTGGCTATCTTACAAGCCTCGAGGGTGCGCCCCGGTCACGGGCGCCGCAGGTGCCACGCGCGAGGACGCGTGAAGGCTTGCACACCGTACGTCGACAACGTCAGGCCGACGCCGGAGTCGCCGTACCCGCTCCAGGGCAGGCGCGGGCTCACCCGGTCGCAGCAGTTCCAGTAGAGGCTGCCCGCATGGACTTGCGCGAGGATGCGCTCGGCGCGTTCGCGATCGGGCGTGTACACACCGGCTGTGAGGCCGTAGCGCGTGTCGTTCATGAGCTGCACGGCCGCGTCATCGCTTGCAACCTTCTGGATGCCGATCACCGGCCCGAAGCTTTCCTCACGCATCAGCTCCATGCCGTGGTCGACATCGGAGAACACGGTTGGCGCAAACCAGTTGCCCGGGCCCGGCAGGCGATGGCCGCCCATGTGCAGCTTCGCGCCTTTCTTCTGCGCGTCGTCGCATTGCGCCTCGAGCACATCGAGCTGCGGCGCACGCGTGATCGCGCCGATGTACGTGTCCTCGCTCATCGGGTCGCCGACCGGGTAGCCCTTCACGGTGGCGACGAAGTGCGCGAGGAACTCGTCGTGGATCTTCTCGTGGACATAGATGCGCTCGACCGAGCAGCAGCTTTGCCCCGTGTTGTACATCGCGCCGTCGGCGAGGGACTCGGCGGCGAGCTTCGGGTTCGCGTCGTCGCACACGTACGTCGGGTCCTTGCCGCCGAGTTCGAGCTGCAGCTTCATGAATTTCGAGCCGACCGTCTGCGCGATACGCGAACCGGTGGCATACGAGCCCGTGAAGAACACGCCGTCGAGCTTCTGGTCGAGCAGCGCCGCGCCGGTGGCGCCGCCGCCGACCACGGGAATGAACACGTCCTGCGGCACGCCGGCGTCGTGCAGCAGGCGCGCGATCTCCAGGCCGGTGAGCGTCGCGTATTCCGAAGGCTTGTAGAGCACCGAATTGCCCGTGAGCAGCGCGGGCACGATCACGTTGCAGCCGACGAACCACGGATAGTTCCACGCCGAGATGTTCGCGACGACGCCCAGCGGCGCATGCTCGATGCGCTCCATCATCTCGGTCTCGTCAAACACGGTCTCGGGCGCGATCACCGCATCGACCAC
>DATBPW010000179.1:0-8067 GCA_036561125.1 Ramlibacter sp.
GGCGTGTCCTGCGGCGTGCTGATGATCAGGATCTCGCGAATGCCCGCATGCATCAGCGTGGCCAGTGGGTAATAGACCATCGGCTTGTCGTACACGGGCAGCAACTGCTTCGAAATGGCCAGCGTGGCCGGATGCAGCCGCGTGCCGGCGCCCCCGGCCAGGATGATGCCCTTGCGCTGCACGCGCGTCCCCTCCGTCATTTCCTCTCCTTGAGCGCCGCGTCCCACAGCGGCGGCTGCGTCAATTCTGCTACGACTGCGCGCACGCCCTCCTGCCAGGTGGGCAGGGCGATCCCGAATGTTCTGCGCAGGCGCGAGGTGTCCAGCCGCGAGTTCGCGGGCCGCGGTGCCTTCGCCGCGTACTCCGCGGCGGGAATCGCATGCACCTTGTCCGGCGTGGCGCGCAGCGGCGCACCGCGCTGCATCGCTTCGGAAATCGCGAAGCGCGCGTATTCGTTCCAGTGGGTGTCGCCCGAAGGTGCGAGATGGTAGATGCCTGCCCGGGATGCGTCCTCGCGCGTGCGGACGACTTCGCGCAGCGCGACGGCGGTCACGTCCGCGATCAGCGCAGCGCGCGTCGGGGCACCCCATTGGTCGCACACGACCTTCAGTTCGTCTCGTTGCGTCGCGGCCTTCAAAATCGATTTGACGAAATTGCCGCCCCAGGTGTCGAACACCCAGCTCGTGCGGAAGACGAGGTGCCGCGGGTTCCGGACGGCGCCAATGTCGCCGGCCAACTTGCTCTTGCCGTAGATGCCCAGCGGCTCGCACACATCGGTCTCGACCCACGGCTCGGTTCCGTCGCCACGATAGACGTAGTCGCTCGAGTAGTGCACGAGCCAGCTGCCGATCTGCGCGGTCGCATCCGCGATTGCTTCGACTGCCTTGCCGTTGATCGCGAACGCGAGCTCGGGTTCTTCTTCCGCCCGATCGACTGCCGTGTACGCCGCGGCGTTGACGACAACGTCCGGCGCCAACGCCCGAATCGCTTCCTGCACGCGGCGCGGCTGGCTCAAGTCGCCGCAAATGTCGGTGTCGCGCGTAGCGACGACCACATCCCCCAGCGTCGCGAGACTGCGCCGCAGTTGCCAGCCCACCTGGCCATTCGCGCCGAGCAGCAGCAGCTTCACGCTTGCTTCCTGGACGAGTACTGCTGCTCGACCCATTGCCGGTAGGAGCCGCTCGTGACCGATTCGACCCAGTCCTGGTGCGACAGGTACCACTGCACAGTCTGGCGGATCCCGTCGGCGAACTTCACCGCGGGCTTCCACCCGAGCTCGCGCGCGATCTTCGTGTCGTCGATCGCATAGCGACGGTCGTGGCCGCGCCGGTCCGTGACGTGCTTGATCAGGCGGGCGTGTGGCTGCGACTGCGGGCGCAGTTCATCGAGGATCGAGCAAACCGTGCGGACGACCTCGAGGTTCGGCATCTCCGAACGCCCGCCGATGTTGTACGTCTCCCCGGGCTGGCCATTTTGGAGGACGGTTCGCAGCGCCGAGCAGTGATCCGACACGAACAGCCAGTCGCGCACCTGCATGCCGTCGCCGTAAACCGGCAGCGGCTCACCACGCAACGCGTTGTGGATGATCAACGGGATCAGCTTTTCCGGGAACTGCCGCGGTCCGTAGTTGTTGGAGCAGTTGGTCGTGATCGTGGGCAGGCGGAACGTGTGGTGCCAGGCGCGCACGAAGTGGTCGGCCGACGCTTTCGAGGCGGAATACGGGCTGTTCGGCTGATATTGGTTGGTCTCGGCGAACGGTGGATCGCTTGGTGCGAGCGATCCGAACACCTCGTCGGTCGAGACGTTCACGAAACGAAAATCGCGCGCCTCGTCGGCAGCCAGGGACTGAATCAGTGCTTGCGCGGCTCTCAGAAGGTTGAGCGTGCCCGTGACGTTCGTGTCGAGGAAGGTCGTCGGCGCCGCGATCGAACGGTCCACGTGGCTTTCCGCCGCGAAGTGGACGACCGCGCGCGGCTTGTGCTGCAGGAAAAGCTCCTGCATCCGGTGCGCGTCGCGAATGTCCGCGTGCTCGAAGCGGTAGCGCGGGTCGCCCGCGATGTCCTGCACGTTGCCGGGATGCCCGGCATACGTCAGCGCGTCGATGTTGAGGAGCGGCTCATCCCCGTGTTGCAGCCACTCGTGCACGAAGCACGACCCGATGAAGCCGCATCCGCCCGTAACGAAGATCATGGTTGTCCAGCTTGAGAAGCCGAACGATACCAACATTCGGCGGCGCGCCGCACCGCGGGCGCGCCGCTGCGGGTGTGCTATGAGGCGTTTGTCTCGGGCAAGTTGCGCGCCGCCGTCACGCAGTCGGCGAGAACCTTCGCATCGCCCACCTGGTTCGCGAGGAGCAGGATCAGGCGCGCATTGAGCAGCTGCGATTGTTCGGGAGAGAGGCCCTCGTGCGCGTCGAGCAGCCGTTCGTAGAAGCCGTCGGCGTCCTGCAGGTTCAGTTGCGTCTTCATGCTTCGACCTCCGCGGTGCCCAGGCACTTTGCCACGGCTTCGACGAGTGTCGCGTCGACGCTCTCGCCGGTCGCAGCGACGTACGCGTCGGGTCGCACCAGCGCCCAGGCGTGCCCGAAGACGTGGCATGCACCCTGCAAATGCCCCTTCGGATCCCGGACGTGTTCGGGCGCCCCGGCGGAATCGTCGGACCCGAGCACCTGGACCGCGACCATCGGAGCGGTGCCCGCCAGTGCCTGCACGCGCCGCAGCGCACCGTCGGTGAAGTCGCCGAACAGGAGCAGCAGGAGCCTGCCGTCGGACCAGCGCAGCAGGTCGTTGAACGTGCCCGCCGACCCGTCGGCCCACTGGAACGACACGTTCTGCACGGGTTGCCCGCCGCCCGCGCAGCACGCGCGCGAATCGGTATAGGGATTCGCGATGGCCATGCGGCCCGTGTTCACGAATTGCCTCGCGAAGACGAATTGGCGCGCAAGGCCGAGCGCCGCATCGCGGAAGAGCTTCTCGACCGGCGACGCCGGGCGCAGGAAGCGTGCGGTGCGGTTCGTGACGAGCACATTCTGCCGCGCCGCTTCGTGCCGCTCGTCGTGGTAGCTGTCGAGGATGGAAGTTGCGGCGCGGCCCTTGAGCACCGCGGCAAGCTTCCACGCGAGGTTCTCGGCATCGGCGACGCCGGTGTTGCCGCCGCGCGCGCCGAACGGGCTCACGACCTTCGCCGCGTCGCCCATGAAGAACACGCGGCCGTGCCGCATCTGGTCGATGCATTCGCTCTTGTACGCGTACGGGCCGACCCAGACGATCTCGAGCTGGCAGTCCGCGCCGAACTGCTTCGACAGGCGCTCGCGCACGACGTCCTCGCGGCTGTTGCCCTGCGGATCGGAGTCGGGCGCCATCTGGTAGTCGATGCGCCAGACGTTGTCGCCCATCAGGTGCTGCCACACCGCGCGGTTCTCGTTGAACGGCGCTTCGATCCACGTGTGGCGCTCGGTGGGCGGGTGCTTCGAGAAGCGCACGTCGGCGATGCACCAGCGGTCGTCACCCTTCTTCGCGGTCACGGAGGCGCCGACCCATTCGCGGAACGGCGTATGCGAGCCCGTCGCGTCGACCACGTGTTCGGCTTCGATCTCGTACTCGCCTTTTGGCGTTGACACCGTCAGTGTCGCGAACTCATCGCCTTGCCGGAAATGCGTCACGCGGCTGCACCAGCGCAGGTCCACGTGTCCCAGCTCGCGGATGCGATCGACGAGGAACGCCTCGATGTAGAACTGCTGGATGTTGATGAACGGCGGCTGGCGCGACAGGTTGTACTGGCTTTGCTGGCGCAGGTCGAACGAATAGACCTCGTCGCGCCCCGCGAACGTGCGCCCGACGCTCCACTGGATGCCCTTGGCCGCGATCCGGTCGTACACGCCGAGCCGCTCGAAGATCTCGAGCGAACGCTGCGTGTAGCAGATGCCGCGCGACGACGCGCCCTTCACGCCGACGGTGTTGTCCTCATCGAGCAGGACCGAGTCGATGCCGAGTCGTGCCAGGCAACAGGCCATCGTCAGGCCGGTGAGCCCGCCGCCGCAGATCACGACGGGATAGCGCCGCCGTCGGCCGGACGCGAGCTCCGGCGGGAGCGTGAACTCGTATTCGGGCAGGACGTAGCCAGCCCCCTGGGCGAATTCGTAGTTGTTCGTGAACGCGGTCCGGGCGTATTCCTCCGCCATGCGGCCTCCTCATGCGCGCGCCATGCGCGCCGCCGATTATTTCTTGACGAACTCGGGGCGGTCGTTCTGCTGGGGTTTGAGCGGGACGGCGGATTTGCCGGCGGCGCGGTCCTTGCGCCACTGGTCCTTGCGTGCGTTCCACTCCGCAAGGCGTGCGTGCACCGTCTTGCTTTCCTTGAGCATCTGGAACTCGTCGGCCAGCTGCGCTGTCAGCTCCAGGCGGATGCCGTTCGGGTCGAAGAAATAGATGCTGTGGAAGATGTGGTGGTCGGTGATGCCCAGCACCTCCACGCCGTTTGCTTCGAGCCGCGCCTTCATCGCCTCCAGGTCGTCGATCGAATCGACGCGGAACGAGATGTGGTTCACCCACTTGGGTGTGTTCGGCGACGGCTCGCACGCGACGTCGTCGCCCAGGTCGAAGAAGGCGATGAACGAGCCGTCCTGCAGGCGGAAGAAGAAGTGCGTGTACGGGCAATACTCGCCCGTGCTCGGCACGTAATCGCTCTGGATGATGTGGTACAGCGGCAGGCCGAGGATGTCTTCGTAGAAGTGGCGCGTCTCTTCGGCGTCCTTCGCGCGATAGGCGTAGTGATGCAGCTGCTGGATCGCCGGCGGTGCGGGCAGCGCGGCTTGAGGTTGGGATTGCGATTTCGCAGGGGTCAGGACGGCGGCCATGGCGTTTACTATTCCGTAACGCATTTACTATAGCGTAATCGCCTTGGGCGGAGCGGTCGGCGGCGTCTATACTATCGATACGGCTGAGTGATAGTGCTTATCAATTAACTGGATAGGCGGCTCCAATTGGCGCCGGCACGACCGCCGCGCTACGCTCAGGCGCGCTTTCCTTCAACCACCAGGAGATCACACCATGGCCACTCTCAAGGGCTCCAAGACGGAAGAGAACCTGAAGGCCGCCTTTGCCGGCGAGTCGCAGGCGAACCGCCGCTACCTCTATTTCGCAAACAAGGCGGACGTCGAAGGACAGAACGACGTCGCAGCGCTGTTCCGCTCCACTGCGGAAGGCGAGACGGGCCACGCGCACGGCCACCTCGAATGGCTCGAACAATGCGGCGACCCCGCGACGGGCCTGCCGATCGGTTCGACGCGCGACAACCTCAAGGCCGCCGTCGCCGGCGAGACCCACGAGTACACCGACATGTACCCGGGCATGGCCAAGGCCGCGCGCGGCGAAGGCTTCGACGAGATCGCCGACTGGTTCGAGACGCTGGCGAAGGCCGAGCGCTCGCACGCCAATCGCTACACGAAGGCGTTGAACGAGCTGGCCGACTGATGGGGTTGGACAAGGTCCTTTCGCGGCAGCCGCGGAACCGGCTTTGCCGGGCCGCCGGCTGCGCCCCCTCGAGGGGGAGGCGCCGCAGGCGCTTCGGGGGAGGGCCCAATGGCGCGTGAAGGCAACCTGGAGGCGCCCACGCGCCATCCCATCGACTGGAAAGGTGCGGACTACTACGACGAGGCCAAGTGCTTCGCCGAGCTCGAGCGCATCTTCGACATCTGCCATGGCTGCCGCCGCTGCGTGGGCCTGTGCAACTCCTTCCCCACGCTGTTCGACCTGGTCGACGAAGGCAAGAGCGGCGAGGTCGACGGTGTCGAGAAGCAGGACTTCTGGAAGGTCGTCGACCAGTGCTACCTGTGCGACCTGTGCTACATGACCAAGTGCCCGTACGTGCCGCCGCACGAGTGGAACGTCGACTTCCCGCACACGATGCTGCGCGCGAAGGCGATCAAGTTCAAGAAAGGCGGGATCGACTTCGGGCCGAAGCTGCTGTCGTCGACCGACGTGCACGGCCAGCTCGCCGGCATTCCCGTCGTCACGCAAGTCGTCAATGCGGTGAATTCGACGAAGCCCGCGCGCGCGATGATCGAGAAGACACTCGAAGTCGACCGCAACGCGTGGCTGCCTGCGCTGGCGACACGGCGTTTCCGCTCGAGCGCCCCGAAGGCGCAGGAGCTGCCCGTCAAGGACGGTGAACGCACGCCCGGCAAGGTCGCGATCTTCTCGACCTGCTACGTCAACTACAACGAGCCCGGCATCGGGCTCGACCTGATCAAGATCCTGCAGCACAACGACATCCCGCATGTCGTGGTGAACAAGGAGAAGTGCTGCGGCATGCCGAAACTGGAGCTCGGCGACCTCGAATCCGTCGATGCCGGCAAGCAGGCGAACATCCCGGTGCTTGCGAAGTACGCGCAGGAAGGCTGGGCGATCGTCACGCCGGTGCCCAGCTGCACGCTGATGTTCAAGCAGGAGCTGCCGCTCATGTACCCCGCCGACGCGGACGTGCAGGCGGTGAAGGCCGCGATGTGGGACCCGTTCGAGTACCTCGCGGCGCGCAAGCGCGACGGGTTGCTCAAGACCGAATTCCCCAAGCCGCTCGGGAAGGTGAGCTACCACGTGCCATGCCACCAGCGCGTGCAGAACATCGGCAAGAAGACCGAGGAAGTGCTCAAGATGATCCCGGGCACGCAGGTGCACACGAACGAGCGCTGCTCGGGCCATGCGGGCACTTACGGAGTGAAGAAGGGCACGCACGAAATCGCGATGAAGATCGGCAAGCCGCTGTTCAAGCGGATGGCCGAGCATCCGGCGGGCGGCGCGCCCGACTACATCAGCTCCGATTGCGCGCTGGCCGGGCACCACATCGACCAGGGCTTCGACGTGAATTCGCTGGGCACGCCGCACCTGGAGCATCCGCTGTCGCTCGTGCGAATCGCTTACGGGTTGGAATGATGCAAACGACAGGCAAGATCACGCCCGACAGCCTGATGACGCTCGAGGCGTACAGCAAGTGGCGCAAGGCGCACAAGGGTGAGGTCATCGAGCACCGCAAGCTGCGCAGCGTCGCACTGGGCGAGCACGTCACTGTGCAGTTCGAAAGCGAGCTGACGATCCGCTACCAGATCCAGGAGATGCTGCGCATCGAGAAGATCTTCGAGGAGGAGGGCATCGCCGACGAGATTGCGGCCTACGCACCGCTCGTGCCGGACGGCGCGAACTGGAAGGCGACGATGCTCATCGAGTACCCGGACGTGAACGAGCGCAAACGCGAGCTCGCGCGGCTCATTGGCGTCGCGGATCGCATGTTCATCGAGGCCGAAGGCCACGCGCGCGTTTACGCACTCGCCGACGAGGACCTCGACCGCGAGACCGAGGAGAAGACCTCGGCCGTGCACTTCCTGCGCTTCGAGTTCACGCCGGCGATGGTCGCGGCGATCAAGGCGGGTGCGGGCGTGAAGCTCGGTTGCGACCACACCAACTACCCGGCGCACGTGCAGATCGCGCCGGAGACGCTTGCTTCGCTGGCGGGCGACCTGCGCGGGTGACTTACGCGGGTGGAAAGAGGTCGACGCGATCGGTGATGATGCCGTCGGTGCCGAGCGCGATCAGTCGCTGCGCGACCCACGGGTCATTGACGGTGTAGCTCAGGCAGCGCATCCCGGCGCCTTTCACGCGGCGCACGGTCGCGTCGTCCCACAGCGCGTAGTTGCACACGATGGCGCTGCATTCCAGCGTGACCGCTTTCTCGAGCCAGCCCGCCGGCAAGGTGTCGAGCAACAGGCCGCGCGGAAGGTGGGCTGCCGTCTCCAGCGCGCCCTGCAGCGATTCCGGCCTGAACGACGTGAGCAGCGGCGGCACCGGCGCATCGGCCCACAGGCGCGCGAGATGGCGCGCGACGACGCGGCCGGTTTCGAGCTCCACGCCCGGCGTCGGCTTGATCTCGACGTTGAACATGTAGCCGTTGCCCAGGCAGAAGCGCGAGACGTTCTCTAGCGTGGGCAAGGGTTCGCCCGCGAACGTGCGCGAATGCCAGCCCCCCGCATCGAGCTTCGCGAGCTCGCTCCATGCATGGTCGCCGCCGACCTTGCTG
>DATBPW010000180.1:0-6983 GCA_036561125.1 Ramlibacter sp.
GCCTTGATGACGTCGGGATTGCCGAGGTCTTCCTTCTGCGCGACGCGGCTCATCGTGAGGTGTTCCTTCACGAGGAACGCGACGAGCTTCGCGTCGTCCGGCGCGATCGCGTGCTGGCGGCAGAAGGCGCGCACTTCCTTCGCGCCCAGCTCGGAGTGGTCGCCGCCGCGCCCCTTGGCGATGTCGTGGAACAGCGCCGCGACGTACAGGATGTAGGGCTTGTCCCAGCCGGCGGCGAGTTGCGAGCAGAACGGGTATTCGTGCGCGTGCTCGGGGATGAAGAAGCGCCGCACGTTGCGCACGACCATCAGGATGTGCTGGTCCACCGTGTAGACGTGGAACAGGTCGTGCTGCATCTGGCCGACGATGCGCCGGAACACCCACAGGTAGCGCCCGAGCACGGACGTCTGGTTCATCAGCCGCAGCGCGTGCGTGATGCCCTGCGGCTGCATCAGCATCTCGCGGAACATCGCGTGGTTG
Organism: Ramlibacter sp.; assembly: GCA_036561125.1. Lineage (GTDB taxonomy): Bacteria > Pseudomonadota > Gammaproteobacteria > Burkholderiales > Burkholderiaceae_C > Ramlibacter. The sequence continues at coordinate 481 of DATBPW010000180.1, forward strand.
GCCGGGTCGTCGCGGAACTTCGCGTCCATCACCTTGCGCACGTTGTACAGCGCGCGCAGCGTGCGCGCCGACAGGCCGTTCACGCCCACCGTGGTCTGGTACAGCAGGAAGGTCTCGAGGATCGCGTGCGGGTTCTTCGTGTACAGGTCGTCGCTCGCGACTTCGATGCGGCCGCCCTTGTTCAGGAAGCGCTCGTTGATCGGCTGCGGCAGGTACGCGCTCGGGTTGATGCACTCGGCCAGGTTCAGCAGCAGGATCTGGTTCAGCTGCGACACCGCCTTGGCCGCCCAGTAGTAACGGCGCATCAGCTGCTCGCTCGCACGCGTGACGATGCGTCCCGATCCGGCGATTTCGTTGCGATAGCCGAACGATTCCGCGACGGCCGTCTGCAGGTCGAACACGAGGCGGTCCTCGCGCCGGTTCGCGATGATGTGCAGCCGCGCGCGGATCAGCGACAGCAGCGCTTCGTTCGCCTTGACTTGCCGCGCCTCGAACGGCGTGGCGATGCCGTTGCGTGCGAGCTCGTCCCAGCTGGAGCCCAGGCCCGCCGCCTTGGCCACCCACAGGATCACCTGCAGGTCGCGCAGGCCGCCGGGCGACTCCTTGCAGTTCGGCTCCAGCGCGTAGGGCGTGTCCTCGAACTTCGTGTGGCGCTGGCGCATCTCCAGCGTCTTCGCGACGAAGAACGCATGCGGGTCGATGGTGGCGCGTACGCGCTTGTCGAATTCCTTGTGCAGTCGGCGGTTGCCGGCGAGCACGCGCGATTCGAGCAGCGACGTCTGCACGGTGACGTCGGCGCGCGCCGTGGCTTCGCATTCCGACACCGTGCGCACGCTCGAGCCGATCTCCAGCCCCGCGTCCCAGCAGTTGCCGATGAAGGCTTCGACGCGCTGCTTGATCCCGTCGTTGTGCTCGGCGAACGTGCCGTCGGGCATGAGCACGAGCACGTCGACGTCGGACTGCGGGAACAGCTCGCCGCGGCCGTAGCCGCCGACCGCGACCAGCGCGAATTCATCGGGGAAGTCGGCCGCCTCCCAGAGCAGCCGCAAGGTGACGTCGGTTTCGCGCGCGAGCTTCTTGAGCAGGCGGTTGATGCCGCGGGTGGAGGCGCCTTGCGCCTGCAGCGATGCGATGACGGCGGCCTTGCGCGCGCGATGGTCGTCGCGCAGCGCCTGGAGCTCGCGGGCCGCGGCCTGCGGGGCGAGCCCCAGCTGCATCATTGCGCGTTGACGAACGGCGGCGGGGGCGGGCTGCCCGCGGAGAGCGTCATCACCTCGTAGCCCGTCTCGGTGACCAGCACCGTGTGCTCCCACTGCGCGGACAGCGAATGGTCCTTGGTGACGATGGTCCAGCCGTCGTTGCCCCACTCCTTCACTTCGCGGCGGCCGGCGTTGATCATCGGCTCGATCGTGAACGTCATGCCGGGCTTGAGCTCCTCGAGCGCGCCGGGCTTGCCGTAGTGGAGCACCTGCGGCTCCTCGTGGAAGTTGCGGCCGATGCCGTGGCCGCAGAACTCGCGCACGACCGAGAAGCCCTGGCTCTCGGCGAATTTCTGGATGGCCCAGCCGATGTCGCCCAGGTGGATGCCGGGCTTGACCTTGACGATGCCTTGCCACATCGCTTCGTACGTGACGTTGACGAGCCGCTTGGCCGCGATCGACACCTCGCCGATCATGAACATGCGGCTGGTGTCGCCGAACCAGCCGTCCTTGATCACCGTGACGTCGACATTGAGGATGTCGCCCTTCTTCAGCGGCTTGTCGTTGGGGATGCCGTGGCACACGACGTGGTTGACGCTCGTGCACAGCGAAGCGGGGTAGGGCGGGTAGCCGGCGGGCTGGTAGCCCAGCGTGGCCGACGTGGTGCCCTGCTTCTTCATGAAGCCGGCCGCGAGATCGTCGATGTCCTTCGTGGTGATGCCCGGCTTGATCTGCGTCGTGAGGTAGTCGAGCACCTCCGACGCCAGGCGCCCCGCCGTGCGCATGCCCTCGATTTCCCGCGTGTCCTTGTACGTGATGCCCATGTGTCGATTATCCCAGAGCACGAAAGGCCGCGCAGGTAAAATAGCCGAGTGACGCCGCACATCACCGAGTTCGAGGGCGGCAATGCCCTCAGCGACTTCCGCATCCAGCAAATCCTCCCGCGCCTGAAGGCGCTCCATCCCCAGGTGAACGCGCTTTCGGCGCGTTTCGTCCATCTGGTGGCCACGGACCATCCGCTGGGCGCCGACGAACGCGCCCGGCTCGGTGCATTGCTGACCTACGGCGACCCCGCGCCGCCCGCCGATGGGGCGCTCATCGTCGTGACGCCCCGCTTCGGCACGCTGTCGCCGTGGGCGTCGAAGGCCACCGACATCGCGCACAACTGCGGGCTGGCCGTGCGCCGGGTCGAGCGCATCACCGAATTCCATGTCGCTGCGAAAGGCGCGATCGATCCGGCGCAACTGCGCGCGATGGCGGCGCTGCTGCACGATCGCATGACGGAAAGCGCGATGTTCTCGCGCGCCGATTCGCATGCGCTGTTCAATGAGCTCGACGCGGCTGCGATGGAGTCCGTCGACGTTCTCGCCGGCGGACGCGCCGCGCTGGAGCAGGCCAACGTGCAGTTCGGCCTGGCGCTGGCCGACGACGAGATCGATTACCTCGTCGATGCCTTCAAGGCGCTCGGCCGCAACCCGACCGACGTCGAGCTGATGATGTTCGCGCAGGCCAACAGCGAGCACTGCCGGCACAAGATCTTCAACGCGCAGTTCACCATCGACGGCGTGCCGCAGGAACGCAGCCTGTTCCAGATGATCCGGCATACGCACCAGCAGGCGCCGCAGCACACCATCGTCGCGTACGCGGACAACGCGTCGATCATGGAAGGCTACGGCATGGAACGGTTCGTGCCCCAGCCGGGATCAGCGCTGTACCGCAAGCAGGACGCACTGCATCACGTGCTGATGAAGGTCGAGACGCACAACCACCCGACGGCGATCTCGCCTTTCCCCGGCGCGTCGACCGGCGCGGGCGGCGAGATCCGCGACGAAGGTGCGACCGGCCGGGGCGCTCGCCCCAAGGCGGGTCTCGTCGGCTTCACGGTGTCGAAGTTGTGGGGCGGCTGGAGCGACCAGCCCGGCGGCAAGCCCGGGCACATCGCGTCGCCGCTGCAGATCATGATCGAAGGCCCGCTCGGCGGCGCGGCATTCAACAACGAATTCGGCCGACCCAACCTGCTCGGCTATTTCCGCGAATACGAGCAGGAAGCCGGCGGCGTGAAGCGCGGCTACCTCAAGCCGATCATGATCGCGGGCGGCGTCGGCTCGATCGACGCGAAGCTCACGCACAAGATCCCGTTCGCGCCCGGCACGTTGCTGATCCAGCTCGGCGGCCCCGGCATGCGCATCGGCATGGGCGGCGGGGCGGCGAGTTCGATGGCCACCGGCGTCAATGCGGCCGACCTCGACTTCGATTCGGTGCAGCGGGGCAATCCCGAAATCGAGCGCCGCGCGCAGGAAGTGATCAACCATTGCTGGTCGCTGGGCGAGGACAACCCGGTGCTGGCGATCCACGACGTCGGCGCGGGCGGCTTGTCGAACGCGTTCCCCGAGCTGACGAACGACGCCGGCCGCGGCGCGCGCTTCGACCTGCGCAAGGTGCCGGTCGAGGAGTCCGGGCTTGCGCCGAAGGAGATCTGGTGCAACGAAAGCCAGGAGCGCTACGTGCTCGCGATCGCACCGCAGTCGCTCGAGATGTTCCGCGGGTTCTGCGAGCGCGAGCGGTGCCCGTTCGCGGTGGTCGGCGTGGCGACGGACGAAAGGCAACTGCGGCTCGTCGATGAAGGCCAAGCGTCGCCCGTGGACATGCCGATGGACGTGCTGCTGGGCAAGCCGCCGAAGATGCATCGCGACGTGAAGTCGGTGCGGCGCGAGTTCAAGCCGCTCGACCTCACGGGCGTTGACCTGCAGGATGCGGCCATCAAGGTGTTGTCGCATCCGACGGTGGCATCGAAGCGCTTTCTCGTGACGATCGGCGACCGCACGGTGGGCGGCCTCACGCATCGCGACCAGATGGTCGGGCCGTGGCAAGTGCCGGTGGCCGATTGCGCGGTGACGCTGGCCGACTACAAGGGCTTCGCGGGTGAGGCGATGAGCATGGGCGAGCGCACGCCGCTCGCCGCAATCGACGCGCCCGCGTCGGGCCGCATGGCTGTGGCGGAGGCAATCACGAACCTGCTGGCCGCGCCCATCGAGCTGTCGCGCGTGAAGCTGTCCGCGAACTGGATGGCCGCGTGCGGCGAAGCCGGCGAGGACGCCGCGCTGTATGAAACGGTGCGCGCGGTCGGCATGGAGTTGTGCCCGCAGCTCGGCATTTCGATCCCGGTGGGCAAGGACAGCCTGTCCATGCGCACGCAGTGGGGCGGCAGCAAGGTCACGTCGCCCATCTCGCTGATCGTCTCCGCCTTCGCAACTCTTGAAGACGTGCGCGGCACGCTCACGCCGCAACTCGCCAGTGAAGGCGACACGACGCTCGTCCTCGTCGATCTCGGCAAGGGCCGGAGCCGCATGGCGGGCAGCATCCTTGCGCAAGTGCTCGGCCAGGCCGGCGACGAAGTGCCGGACCTGGACGACGCGCAGGACCTCGTCAACTTCGTGAATGCGGTGAATGCGTTGCGCGCCCAGGGCCGCATCCTCGCCTACCACGACCGCAGCGACGGCGGCCTGTTTGCGGCCGCGTGCGAAATGGCGTTCGCCGGACACGTCGGCGTGTCGCTCAACATCGACCTCCTGGTGACCGAAGGCGACGGCATCGCCGACAGCCGCGCGGAGTACGGCGACGCGAAGAACTGGGCGTCGCAGGTCGGTGCCCGGCGCGATGAGCTCACGCTCAAGGCGCTGTTCAACGAGGAGCTCGGCGCGATCCTGCAGGTGCCGGACGCGCACCGCAACGACGTGATGCAGGTGCTGCGCGAGCATGGCCTGGCCAAGCACAGCCACTTCGTGGGCAAGACACGGCCGGCATCGTCGCCCGTCGACGCCGGCAAGGGCGAAGTGCAGGTGTGGCGCGACACGAAGGCGATTTTCTCCGCGTCGCTGCGCGACCTGCAGCAGGTGTGGGACAGCGTGAGCTGGAAGATCTGCCGCGAGCGCGACAACCCCGCCGGCGCCGACAGCGAACATGCGGCCGCGGGCGATCCGGCCGACCCGGGCTTGCACGTTCAGCTCACGTTCGATCCCCGTGAAGATGTGGGCGCGCCGTTCCTCAACCTGTCGCGCCCGAAGGTCGCGATCCTGCGCGAGCAGGGCGTCAACTCGCAGGTCGAGATGGCGTACACGTTCACCGAAGCCGGCTTCGACGCGTACGACGTGCACATGACCGACCTGCACAGCGGCCGCGTGAAGCTCGGCGACTTCAAGGGCTTCGTCGCGTGCGGCGGCTTCAGCTACGGCGACACGCTGGGCGCGGGCATTGGCTGGGCGCGCAGCATCACGTTCAACCCGAAGCTCGCGGGCCAGTTCAAGGCGTTCTTCGATCGCAGCGACACGTTCGCGCTGGGCGTGTGCAACGGTTGCCAGATGCTGGCCGAGCTGGCCGACATCATCCCCGGCGCGCAGGCGTGGCCGCGCTTCACCACGAACCGCAGCGAACGCTACGAAGCGCGCTTGTCGCTGGTGGAGATTCTCGAGTCGCCATCGCTCTTCTTCGCGGGCATGGCGGGCAGCCGCATCCCGATTGCGGTGGCGCACGGCGAGGGCTATGCGAACTTCGCGTATCGCGGCGACAAGTCGAAGGTGATCGAGTCCGCGCGCTTTGTGGACAACAACGGCCGGCCGACCGAGGCCTACCCGTTCAACCCGAACGGCAGCCCCGGCGGCCTGTGCAGCGTCACGACGGCCGACGGCCGCTTCACGGCGATCATGCCGCACCCCGAGCGCGTGTTCCGCAACATCCAGATGTCGTGGAACGGCGGCGACAAGAGTGCGTTCAGCCCGTGGATGCGCCTGTGGCGCAACGCGCGCAAGTGGGTCGGCTGATCACAGTTCGGCCAGCCGCCCGCCGTCCACGATCAGCTCGGTGCCGTTGACGAACATCGCTGCGTCCGACGCCAGATAGGCGATCGCGTCCGCGATTTCGTCCGGCTTGCCGAGTTCCTCCGCGTCGATGTGCTCGACGCCGGCTTTCACTTCCGGGTTCTCGCGCAGCATGCGGGTATCGACGGCGCCGGGCAGCACGACGTTGCTGCGGATGTGCTTGTCACGGCCTTCGATCGCCGCGGTGCGCGTGAGCGACACCAGCGCCGCCTTCGCTGCAGCGTACGGCGCGACCATCGGCGTCGTGCGCACCGCGTGGATGCTGGCGACGTTCACGATCGCGCCGCCGCGCTTCATGTTCAGGAACGCCTGCTTCGTGAAGTAGAACGCGCCGAGCAGGTCCACGCCCAGCACCTTGTTCCAGTCGTCGCCGGTGAATTGCTCGAGCGGCTTGAACGACATCAGGCCGGCGTTGTTCACCACGATGTCG
>DATBPW010000181.1:0-13585 GCA_036561125.1 Ramlibacter sp.
CGGCTGCGCGATGTAGATGTGGCCGCGCTCCACCAGCTCGGGCATCTGGCGGTAGAAGAACGTGAGCAGCAGCGTGCGGATGTGCGCGCCGTCCACGTCGGCGTCGGTCATGATGATGATGCGGTGGTAGCGCAGCTTGGCTACGTCGAAGTCATCGCTGTCGCTCTTGCCATTGCCGTTACCGTTGCTGGCGGCCGCGGCCGTCATCGAGCCGCCCGCCTTGCCGATGCCCGTGCCCAGCGCGGTGATCAGCGTGAGGATTTCATTCGACGTGAGCAGCTTTTCGTAGCGCGCCTTCTCCACGTTCAGGATCTTGCCGCGCAGGGGCAGGATCGCCTGGAACTTGCGGTCGCGCCCTTGCTTGGCGCTGCCGCCGGCGGAGTCGCCCTCCACGATGTAGATCTCGCACAGCGCCGGGTCTTTCTCCTGGCAATCGGCCAGCTTGCCGGGCAGGCCCATGCCGTCGAGCACGCCCTTGCGGCGCGTCATCTCGCGCGCCTTGCGTGCGGCCTCGCGCGCACGCGCGGCGTCGATGATCTTGCCGACGATGATCTTCGCGTCGTTGGGGCGCTCCTGCAGGTAGTCGCCCAGCGTGCGCGCGACGACGTCTTCCACCGGGCCACGCACTTCGCTGGAGACGAGCTTGTCCTTGGTCTGGCTGCTGAATTTCGGCTCGGGCACTTTCACCGACAGCACGCACGTGAGGCCTTCCCGCATGTCGTCGCCGGTGATCTCCACCTTGGCCTTCTTGGCCAACTCGGTTTCGTCGATGTACTTGTTGATCACGCGCGTCATCGCAGCGCGCAGGCCTGTGAGGTGCGTGCCGCCGTCGCGCTGCGGGATGTTGTTGGTGAAGGCCAGCACCTGCTCGTTGTAGCCGCTGTTCCACTGCATCGCCACTTCCACGCCGATGCTGGTGTTCTGGTCGCTTTGCTTGTCGCCCACCGCGTGGAAGATGTTCGGGTGCAGCACCTGCTTGCCCTTGTTGATGAAATCGACGAATCCCTTCACACCACCCGCGCCCGAAAAGTCGTCGTGCTTGCCGGTGCGTTCGTCGATCAGCTTGATGTTCACGCCGTTGTTCAGGAAGCTCAGCTCGCGCAGGCGCTTGGAGAGGATCTCGTAGTGGAAATCGGCGTTCTCCTTGAAGATCTCCGTGTCGGGCAGGAAGTGCACCTCGGTCCCGCGCTTGTCGGTGTCGCCCAGGATCTGCATCGGCCGCACCTCGACGCCATCGCGCATCTCGGTGACCGGGTTCTGCACGAAGCCGCGGCTGAACTCCAGCACGTGCACCTTGCCTTCGCGCCGCACCGTCAGGCGCAGCATCTTCGACAGCGCGTTCACGCAGCTCACGCCCACGCCGTGCAGGCCACCGGAGACCTTGTAGCTGTTCTGGTTGAACTTGCCGCCGGCGTGCAGCTCTGTCAGCGCGATCTCCGACGCCGAGCGCTTGGGCTCGTGCTTGTCGTCCATCTTGATGCCGGTGGGGATGCCGCGGCCGTTGTCGACCACGCTGACGGAGTTGTCCGAATGGATGGTGACGACGATGTCGTCGCAATGGCCGGCCAATGCTTCGTCGATGGAGTTGTCGACAACTTCGAACACCAGGTGGTGCAAGCCCGTGCCGTCGGACGTATCGCCGATGTACATGCCAGGGCGCTTGCGCACGGCCTCCAGGCCTTCGAGGATCTGGATCGCACCCTCGCCATAGCCTTCGCTCGCGCCGGCCTGGTGGGCGTCGATCTTGGGCTGGAAATTGCTGCTTTCCTCTCCCGCGGGACCGGTGTTCACATTGTTTTCTTCGGACATCAACTGGGCTTTCTCAAACTCTTGAAGTGCCGAACCCGCCAATCGAGGCGGGTCCGCAAGGTTGTCATCCCGGACTTGATCCGGGGTGACAGTCTCTAAATCCGCATCGGCATCACCACGTACTTGAACTTGCTGTTCTCCGGAATGGTGATCAGCGCCGAGCTGTTCGCATCGGCCAGCTCCAGCTTCACCATGTCCTGCTCCATGTTGGCCAGCGCGTCGATCAGGTACGTCACGTTGAAGCCGATCTCGATCGCGTCGCCGCCGTAGTCGATGTCGAGCTCGTCCACCGCTTCTTCCTGCTCCGCGTTGTTGCTCGCCACGCGCAGCGTGCCCGGTTCGAGGTTCAGGCGCACGCCCTTGAACTTCTCGCTGGTGAGGATCGCGGTGCGCTGCAGGCTCGCGAGCAGCGGCGCGCGGCCGAGCGTCACGGCGTTCTTGTGGTTCTTCGGGATCACGCGGTTGTAGTCGGGGAACTTGCCTTCGACCAGCTTGGTGACGAACTCCATGCCCTCGAACGAGAACTTGGCCTGGTTGCTCGCGAACTGCATTTCGATCGCGCCCTCGGCATCGGACAGCAGGCGCTGCATTTCGAGCACCGTCTTGCGCGGCAGGATCACCTCTTGCCGCGGCACTTCCTTGTCCAACGTTGCATTGGCGTACGCGAGGCGGTGGCCATCGGTGGCGACGAGCGACAGCTGCTTGCCCTCGGCGACGAACAGGATGCCGTTGAGGTAGTAGCGGATGTCGTGCACGGCCATCGCGAACGACACCTGGTTCAACAGGTCCTTGAGCGTCTTCTGCGGCACCGAGAACACCGGGCCGAAGTTGGCGGATTCCTGCACCAGCGGGAAGTCTTCGGCCGGCAGCGTCTGCAGCGTGAAGCGGCTCTTGCCGCCCTTGAGCACGAGCTTGCTCTGGCTCGATTCGAGGCTCACCGTCTGGTCGTTCGGCATCGTGCGCAGGATGTCGATCAACTTGCGCGCGCCCACCGTCGTCGTGAAGTTGCCGCTGTCGCCATCGAGGTCGGCCGTCGTGCGGATCTGGATCTCGAGGTCGCTCGTCGTGAACTGCACGGAGCCGCCGGTCTTGCGGATCAACACGTTCGCCAGGATCGGCAACGTGTGCCGCCGCTCCACGATGCCGGCCACCGACTGCAGCACACCCAGCACTTTCTCTTGCGTTGCCTTCAGGACGATCATGTCTTCCTCTTCTCTTTTCTTTCTTTAATTCAAACTAGTCGTAGTAGGTAAGGGAGCGCCCCTTCTGTGGACAACCGCCATTTTCGCCTTTTTCATCAGCCACTTACAGGCTGGCACAGGCTGTTGGCGGCCCTGCTTCCGTAGGATGCGTCCGACAGGGATAACTCCGCCGTCCTACAGCCCGCTGTGGACAACGGCCGAGTTGTGCCGGAACGGTCCACAGGGTTTGGGGAGCCGGCCATCTTCAGCCCTTGAGCGTCTGTTCCAGCACGTGCAGCTGCTGGTTCAATTCGGTGACGTTCTGGCGCTCGCTGCCGATCTTGCGCACGGCGTGCAGCACGGTGGTGTGGTCGCGCCCGCCGAACAGCTCGCCGATCTCGGGCAGGCTCTTTTGCGTGAGTTCCTTGGCCAGGTACATCGCGATCTGGCGCGGGCGGGCGATCGACGCCGGCCGCTTCTTGGAGTACATGTCGGCGACCTTGATCTTGTAGTAGTCGGCCACCGTCTTCTGGATGTTCTCCACCGAGATCTGCCGGTTCTGGATCGACAGCAGGTCGCGCAGCGCCTCGCGCGCCAGCATGATCGAGATGTCCTTCTGGTTGAAGCGCGAGTACGCCAGGATCTTGCGCAGCGCGCCTTCGAGCTCGCGCACGTTCGAGCGCACGTTCTTGGCGACGAAGAAGGCCACTTCCTCGGGCATCTCGGCGCTTTCGGCGCGGGCCTTGTTGATCAGGATGGCCACGCGCATCTCGAGCTCGGGCGGCTCGATGGCGACCGTCAGGCCGGAATCGAAGCGCGAGATCAGGCGCTCATGGATGTCGGCCAGGCCCTTCGGATACGTGTCCGAGGTCATGACGATGTGGCTCTTCTTGGCCAGCAGCGCCTCGAAGGCGTTGAAGAACTCCTCCTGCGTGCGGTCCTTGTTGGCGAAGAACTGCACGTCGTCGATCAGCAGCAGGTCGAGCGAGTGGTAGCGCTCCTTGAACTCGTCGAAAGTCTTGCGCTGGTACGCCTTGACCACATCGGAGACGAACTGCTCCGCGTGGATGTAGAGAACCTTGGAGTTGGGCTTGTCGGCCAGCAGCTTGTTGCCCACCGCGTGGACCAGATGGGTTTTCCCCAGGCCGACCCCGCCGTAGATGAAGAGCGGGTTGTACAAATGCCCCGGCGTGCCCGACACATGCATCGCCGCCGCGCGCGCCATGCGGTTGGCCGTGCCCTCGACCAGGGTGTCGAACGTCAGCGCCGTGTTCAAGCGGTTCTTGAACTGATGAGCGTGCGGGTCGCCTTCGATCTCGACCGCTTCGGCCACCGGGCCCAAGTCGGAATTGGCGGCCGTGGTGTAAGTCCTGGCAATGGGTTCACGCGGAGCCAGCGCTAACTCGAGCTGCACTTTCTGGCCCGAGATCTTCTCGAGCATCGCGCCCAGGCGGCCCGAGTACTGGGCCCGCACCCAGTCGAGCTTGAAGCGGTTCGCCACGAACACGGTGACCTTGGAAAAATCGTCCGCGACCTGTGCGGTCAGCGGCTTGATCCAGGTGTTGAACTGCTGCTCCGGCAGCTCCTGCGACAGCTGGTCGACGCACGCCTGCCACAGGCTTTCGCCCGCTCCAGCGCCGACACCAGCCGCCAGGCTGTTGGTTTGCCCCTCACTCATACTCGGCAGTTGCCTCTGTGGATATCGTCGTTTTCGGAAAGCAGCGGATTCTAGATTGCACTCATGTTGTCCACAAAGACGTTTTGGCGATGAAGGTCAGCGGGAACGTAAAGATTCGGGCTTTGACAAGGGTTCAAGAAGCTGTCATGCCGGGTCAAGCCCGCAATGACAACTTTGGCGCTCGAGGCCCGCAATCACAGGGGCCCGCCTGCGCGGCTTATAATCGCGGGTTCACCGGAATCACCATCATGAAACGCACCTACCAACCTTCCAAAGTGCGCCGTGCTCGCACCCACGGCTTCCTCGTGCGCATGAAGACGCGCGGGGGCCGCGCCGTCATCAACGCGCGCCGCGCCAAGGGCCGCAAGCGCCTGGCCGTCTGAGGGCCATCGCCCGCGGACGGCGTTCGGCTCACGTGCATCGCTTCACGTGCAGCGGCTGAAGACGCGGGCGCAGTTCGAGGCCGTCATGGCCGCCGGCATCGCCGCCCGCACCGCCCACTTCGCGCTGCACCGCATGCCGGGCCCCGAATCCCTCGTCGGGGTCGTTGTCCCCAAGCGCTGGGCCAAACGCGCCGTCACGCGCAACACCATCAAACGGCAGGTCTACTCCGTGAGCGCCCAAGCCTCCCTCCCCGCCGCCGCGTACGTCGTGCGCCTGCGCACGGGCTTCGAGGGCTTTCGCAGCGCCACGTCCGACGCATTGCGCCGCGCCGTGCGCGCCGAGCTGCTGCAGCTGTTCGCGCAGGCGGGTGCATGATGCGCCGCTTGCTCGTCGCGCTGGTGCGCGTGTGGCAGTTGACGGTGGGCGCGTGGATCGGGCCGAGTTGCCGCTTCCATCCGAGCTGCTCGGGCTACGCGATCGAGGCGCTGCAGCGCCACGGCGCCGCGGCCGGCACTTACCTCGCGGCGCGACGCATTGCGCGCTGCGGCCCGTGGTGCGCCGGCGGCGACGATCCCGTGCCCCTTGAAAAGCCCCGCCTGTTTTCGCATCTGCATTCCCCTTTGAACTAGAACAACATGACCGACATCCGACGCACGATCCTGTGGGTGATCTTCGGCTTCTCGCTGGTGATGCTGTGGGACCAATGGCAAATCTATAACGGCCGTCCCGCCACCTTCTTCCCGCGCGGGCCGGTGAAGACCGCCAGCGCCCCGGCGCCGGCCGGCTCGTCGAGCGTGCCGACGGCATCGAGCGTGCCCGCCGCAGCGTCGGGCACCGCCGCGCCGGCCGCCACCGCCGCAGCCACGGCGCCCGGCCAGCCGCCCGCGGCCGCGCCGGCCGCAACGAGCCAGAAGATCGTCGTCACCACCGACCTGATGCGCCTGACCTTCGACACCGAAGGCGGTTCGCTCATCCGCACCGAGCTGCTCAAGGAGCCCGCCGACGACGGCGAGGGCAACTTCGTGCTGCTCAACGAAAGCCCGGGCCACATGTACGTGGCGGAGTCGGGCCTGATCGGCGGCGACTTCCCCAACCACAAGACGGTCATGGCGTTCAGCGGCGACAAGCAGCTGAAGGACGGCCAGGACCAGATGACCGTGCGCTTCGAATCGCCCGACAAGAATGGCGTGAAGCTGGTCAAGATCTACACGCTCAAGCGCGGCTCGTACGAGATCCCGGTGCGCCACGAGGTGGTGAACACGGGCACGCAGCCGGTGTCGCCGCAGCTGTATGTGCAGATCGTGCGCGACGGCAGCAAGCTCACCTCCGGCGGCTCGTTCTATTCGACCTTCACCGGCCCGGCGGTCTACACGGCGGAGCAGAAGTTCCAGAAGGTCACCTTCGAGGACATCGACAAGAACAAGGTCGACGTGCAGAAGGATTCGACCAACGGCTACGTCGCGATGGTGCAGCACTACTTCGCGAGCGCGTGGATCCTGCCCGACGGCACCAAGCGCGAGAACTTCGTGCGCAAGCTGCCCGACTCGAACGACTACGCGGTCGGCATGATCACGCCCGTCACCGCGCTCGCGCCCGGCGCCACCAGGGACGTCGACGCGCGCTTCTATGCCGGCCCCGAGGACGAGCGCGTGCTCGAGAAGATCGAGCCCGGCCTGGAACTGGTGAAGGACTACGGCCGCGTGACCATCATCGCCAAGCCGTTGTACTGGCTGCTGTCGCACATCCACAACGTGCTGGGCAACTGGGGCTGGTCGATCATGGCGCTGGTGCTGCTGATCAAGATCGCCTTCTTCTGGCTGCAGGCCAAGGGCTACGAGAGCATGGCCAAGATGAAGGCCATCAACCCGAAGATCATGGCCATGCGCGAGCGCTACAAGGAAGAGCCGCAGAAGATGCAGCAGGAGATGATGCGCATCTACAAGGAGGAGAAGGTCAACCCGATGGGCGGCTGCTTCCCCATCATGGTCCAGATCCCCGTGTTCATCGCGCTGTATTGGGTGCTGCTCGCCAGCGTGGAGATGCGCGGCGCGCCGTGGATCGGCTGGATCCACGACCTGTCGGCCAAGGACCCGTACTACATCCTGCCGGTGGTGATGACGCTGTCGACGATGTTCCAGACCGCGCTCAATCCCGCGCCGCCCGACCCGGTGCAGGCCAAGATGATGTGGATCATGCCGCTCGCCTTCTCGGTGATGTTCTTCTACTTCCCGGCCGGCCTGGTGCTGTACTGGGTGACGAACAACGTGCTGTCGATCGCGCAGCAGTGGTTGATCAACAAGCGCATGGGCGTGCCGGTGAAGTTCAGCCTGCCCAAATTCGGTTCATAGGCGACGCCTTCGGCGCGCCATGAACTGCCGGCGGTCGACGCGGACGCGCTGCGGCCGGTCACCCCCGGCGAATCGCCGGGTGACAATGGCATTCGATGCTCGCCTCCTTCTCCGACCCCATCGCCGCCATCGCCACGGCCGCCGGCCGCGGCGCGGTGGGCATCGTGCGCGTGTCGGCGAAGGACGTGCAGCCGATCATCGACGCAGTCTGCGGCCGCGCGCTGAAACCTCGCGAAGCGACCTATCTGCCGTTCCTCGATGCGGGTGGCCAGCCGATCGACCAGGGCCTCGCGATCCACTTTCCCGCGCCGCATTCGTACACGGGCGAGGACGTGCTCGAGCTGCAGGCGCACGGCGGGCCGGTCGTGCTGCAGTTGCTGCTGGCGCGCTGCCTTGAGGCGGGCGCGGCAATGGGCTTGCGCGTCGCGCAGCCCGGCGAGTTCACGCAGCGCGCGTTCCTCAACGACAAGATCGACCTCGCGCAAGCCGAAGCGATCGCCGACCTGATCGACGCGAGCACCGAAGCGGCCGCGCGCAGCGCCGCTCGCTCGCTGCACGGCGCGTTCTCGCGCGAGATCCACGGGTTGCGCGATGCGTTGATCCACCTGCGCATGCTGGTCGAGGCGACGCTCGACTTCCCCGACGAAGAGATCGATTTCCTGCAGCAGGCCGATGCGCAGGGCCAGCTCGATCGCCTGCGTGAATCGCTGGCGCGCGTGCTGCAGCATGCAAAGCAGGGCGCGCTGCTGCGCGAAGGCATCAGGGTCGTGATCGCGGGCCAGCCGAACGCGGGCAAGAGCTCGCTGCTCAACGCGCTGGCCGGCGCGGAGCTCGCGATCGTCACGCCGGTGCCGGGCACCACGCGCGACGTCGTCAGCGGGCAGATCCAGGTCGAAGGCGTCCCGCTGCACGTGATCGACACGGCGGGCCTGCGCGAGAGCGCCGACCACGTCGAGCGCATCGGCATCGAGCGCGCGTGGGGGCAGATCGAGGGCGCGGATGCGGTGCTGTTCCTGCACGACCTCACGCGCAACGATTCCGCCGAGTACAAGCTGGGCGACAGCGCCATCGCCCGAACGCTTCGGGAGAAACTGAGTGACGCAGTGCCGGTGGTCGACGTCTGGAGCAAATCGGACGCCGCGCCATCGGCTGCTTCGAAGCATGAGGGCGTGAGTGTGTCCGCGAAGACAGGCGCCGGCCTCGATGCCCTGCGTCGCAAGCTGCTCGGCGTCGCGGGCTGGCAGTCTGCGCCCGAGGGCGTCTACATCGCGCGCGAGCGCCACGTGCATGCGCTGCGGCGCGTCGAGGCGCACTTGGACGAGGCGGGCGTGTTGCTCGCGCGGCAGGCGCAAGCGCTCGACCTGCTCGCCGAAGAACTGCGCCTGGCGCAGAACGCACTCAACGAGATCACGGGCGAATTCGGTGCCGACGACCTGCTGGGCGTCATCTTCTCGAAGTTCTGCATCGGCAAGTAGCGCCGGCCACCGGAGCGGCGGTTACAACTTTCCGGCCGCGGGTTTCAGGTGTAAGCGCGCGTCAGGATGGTTGTATTGCGCCGTGCCTCAGCGGTAACGTGTGCCCCACCATGAACGCGCCGCTTCGCAACCCGATCAAGTTCGACATCCAGGGGCTGGTGAAGGCGATCGCCGACAACCCGTCGAGCGACGTGTTCTCGCCCAACCTCACGCCGGCCCAGTGGGACATGCTGGGCAGCTACCTGCAGCCGTTCGCGGTGACGGGCGGCCAGGTGCTGATCGAGGAAGGCGCGGAAGACCGCACGATGTACATCATCGAGACCGGCAGCCTCACCGTGCACTACGAGGACCAGAAGGGCCGCGTGCGGCTGGCCGTCGTCGGCCCCGGCTCCGCGGTCGGTGAAGGCGCCTTCTTCAGCCGCCAGCCGCGCAGCGCCACGGTGCAGGCGGCGGCAAGCAGCAAGATCTGGAGCATGACCCCCCTGCGCTTCTCCGAGTTGAGCAAGCGCCAGCCCGAGGTCGCGCTCGAAATCGCGATGGCCCTGGGCGCGCTGGTCTCGCGCCGCCTGGCCAATCGTCCGCGCCGTATCGCGGTCACCTGAGCGTGCGGTCCCGCTCCGGCGCCGCACCCACTATTTCACGGAACTCGATTCCCTTCGTCGGTGCACGACGCGCAGTGTGCGAAATGCTGCACGCATTCGCGCGCGGCCGCGCCTACACTGCACCGAAGCTGGCGAACACCCTGTTCCCCGCCGGTTCGCCGACTCACCAACAAGAAGGCCCGCCATGTCCCTGCTTTCCTGGATGTTCCCGGCCAAGAAGGGCGCGTCGAAACAGCCCAACCTGCCCGAAAGCTCCGGCTTGTCGCGCATGGACCCCACCCGCCCCGTGCGCCGCGGGGAGCGCGACATTCCGGTAGCCAACGCGCAGCCTGCCAACCGCAAGCACGAACGCATGGCGCGGCGCGAGCTGCTGTACGGCATCGTGCGCGAGACGATGATGCGCACCGGCGTGCTCACGTCCAGCTACAAGTTCAAGGTGCTGTCGCTCGACGGGCGCGGGCGCCAGTTCCTCGTGATGATCGACCTGTCGCGCGACAGCGGCGTGGCGGTGACGCAGCTCGGCGAGATCGAAGCCATGATCGCGCAGGCGGCCAAGACGCGGTTCGACATCCTCGTGACCGCCGTCTACTGGCGCATGAGCGAGCATGTCGCGGTCGGCGACCCGAAGCGCCAGCCCGCGCGGGCCGAGCCGCACGCCGCCGACGTGCCGGCGGTGCTGGAGTCGGGCCCGATGCCGCTCGAGCCCAAGCCCGTGACGCGCTCGCGTTTCGAGCCGATCGGCGCCGACGAAGTCGCTGCGTTCAAACGCGCGATCGCCGCGGGCGTCGACAACCCCGCGGCCACGGCGGCCGCCGCGGCCGGCGTCGCGCACGGCGCCAAGGCGGTCGGTTTCGATGGCGTGGAACACCACGGACCGCAAAGCTACACGTTGCTCACAGGCTTCGAGGACACCGAAGTCGCCGAGGAAGCGCGCGCGCACGTGCTGAGCGGCACGCAGTACGGCGAACTGCGCTGACCGCCCTCACCCGCGCAGCAGCCGCTCTTCCGCGATCGCCAGCGCCTCGGGCCGGCCCGAGAGCACGAGCGTGTCGCCGTCCTGCAGCGGCGTGTCCGCGCCGGCGTCGATCGTCTTGCCGTCGGGGCTGCGCCGGCTGGCCACGCGCACGCCGATCGCGTGCAGCGCGAGCTGGCTCGTCGCGCGCCCGAGCGCCGCGGCTTCCTGCGTCAGCGTCACGGTCGACAGGCGCTCCTGCTCGAGCTCGTCCACCGTGTCGTCGTCGGCGCCGTGGAAGTAGCCGCGCAGCAGGCTGTAGCGCCCGTCGCGCTGGTCCTGCACGATGCGCAGCACGCGGCGCATCGGCACGCCGACCAGCGCGAGCGCATGGCTCGCGAGCATCAATGATCCTTCGAGCAGTTCGGGGACCACTTCGGTCGCACCGGCCGCCTGCAGCTTCTCGAGGTCGCGATCGTCCTGCGTGCGCACGATCACCGGCACCTGCGGCGCATGCAGCCGCACGTTCGCGAGCACGTGCATCGCGCCGGGCACGTCGATGTACGTGACGACGACGGCACTCGCGCGCGCGAGGCCCGCGGCGGCCAGGGCCTGCAGGCGCGCGGCGTCGCCGAACACCACCTGCTCGCCGGCCGCGCTCGCCTGCCGCACGCGGTCGGGATCGAGGTCGAGTGCGATGTACGGGATGTTCTCGCGCTCGAGCATGCGCGCGAGGTTCTGGCCGCAGCGGCCGTAGCCGCCGATGATCACGTGCTTGCTGGTGTTGATCGTGCGCCGCGCGATCGTCGTCATCTGCAGCGACTGCAGCATCCATTCGCTGGCGACCAGCTTCATCACGATGCGGTTCGCATACATGATGATGAACGGCGTCGCGAGCATCGACAGCACCATGCTCGCGAGGATCGGGTTGATCAGCCGCGCCGGGATCAGCTCGTGCTCCTGCGCGAGCGTGAGCAGCACGAAGCCGAATTCGCCGGCCTGCGCGAGGTACAGGCCCGTGCGCAGCGCGACGCCCGGCGTCGCGCTAAAGATGCGCGCCAGCGCGGTCACCAGCGCCAGCTTGAACAGCACCGGCACCGTCATCATGAGCAGCACGAGCGCCCACTGCTCCGCGACGAGCCGCAGGTCCAGCAGCATGCCGATCGAGATGAAGAACAGGCCCAGCAGCACGTCGTGGAACGGCCGGATGTCGGTCTCGACCTGGTGCTTGTATTCGGTTTCCGAAATCAGCATGCCGGCGATGAACGCGCCGAGCGCGAGCGACAGCCCCGCCAGTTCGGTGACCCACGCGAGCCCGAGCGTGACGAACAGCAGGTTCAGCACGAACAGCTCTTCGCTCTTGCGCCGCGCCACCAGCGTGAGCCACCAGCGCATCACGCGCTGCCCGCCCACCAGCAGCACCGCGATCACGACGGCCGCCTTCACCGACGCGACCGCGAGGTCGCGCATGAGCGACTCCGCGGGGCTGCCCAGCGCGGGGATCAGCACCAGCAGCGGCACCACCGCGAGGTCCTGGAACAGCAGCACGCCGAGCACGCGCTTGCCGTGCTCGGACTCCAGCTCGAGCCGCTCCGACAGCAGCTTCACGACGATCGCCGTGCTGCTCATGGCCAGCGCGCCCGACAGCACGACGGCCGTGCGCCAGTCCAGCTTCCACAACGTCGGCGCCAGCGCGGCGAGGAACAGCGAGCCCGCCGTGCCGAGCAGGATCGTGAACACGACCTGCGACAGCCCGAGACCGAAGACGTGCTGGCGCATTGCGCGCAGCTTGGGCAGGCTGAATTCGAGTCCGATCACGAACATGAGGAACACGACGCCGAACTCGCCGAGGTGACGCAAGGCCTCGGAATGGCCGCCCACGGCCAGCGCATGCGGCCCGATCAGCACGCCGACGACCAGGTAGCCCAGCATCGGCGGCAGCTTGAGCGAGCGGAAGACCACCACACCGAGCACCGCGGCAAGCAGGTAGACCAGCGTCAGCTCGAGTGTCGACATTGGCCCATGCTAACAAGGCGCGGTGACCGCCTCGATAGAATGCCCGCCATGACCGTCGACCGCGAGCGGGCCCTCAAGCTCGCGCAGGAAACCTTCGAGATCGAAGCCGCCGCCGTGCTGGGACTGAAGCAGCGCACCGGCGAGGCTTTCGCGCGCGCGGTCGAGAAGATGCTGGGCGTGCGCGGCCGCGTGGTGGTGATGGGCATCGGCAAGAGCGGCCACATCGCGCGCAAGATCGCCGCGACGCTCGCGTCGACCGGCACGCCGGCGATGTTCGTGCACCCGGCCGAGGCCAGCCATGGCGACCTCGGCATGATCAAGCCCATCGACCTCGTGCTCGCCGTGTCCAACAGCGGCGAAGTCGACGAAGTGACGACGCTGCTGCCGGTGATCAAGCGGCTGGGCTCGACGCTGATCGCGATCACGGGCAACGCGAACTCGACACTCGCGCGTCATGCCGACATCGTCCTGGACAGCGGCGTGGAAAAGGAAGCGTGCCCGCTGCAGCTCGCGCCGACCGCGAGCACGACGGCGCAGCTTGCGCTGGGCGATGCTCTCGCGGTGGCGTTGCTCGATGCGCGCGGCTTCCGGCAGGAAGACTTCGCGCGCTCGCACCCGGGCGGCGCGCTCGGGCGCAAACTGCTCACGCATGTGTCCGACGTGATGCGCACGGGCGATGCGCTGCCGCGCGTCACGGCGGCGACCGGCTTCTCGGACATGATGCGCGAGATGAGCGGCAAGGGCCTCGGCGCAGCGGCCGTCACCGACGGCGACGGCAAGGTGCTGGGCATCTTCACCGATGGCGACCTGCGGCGCCTCATCGAGAAAGGCGCCGACATGCGCGGCATGACGGCGGGCGACGTGATGCACACGCGGCCCAAGACGATCCACCCGCACGCACTGGCCGCCGAAGCGGCGCAGTTGATGGAGCAGCACCGCATCACGCTGGTGCTGGTCGTTGACGGCGACGGGCACCTGGCCGGCGCGATCAACAGCAACGACCTGCTGCGCGCCAAGGTGATCTGATGCCCGGGCCCGTGCTCACGTTCGCGCCGGATCTGCTGCTGGCCGCGCAAGGCGTGCGCGTCGCCTTCTTCGACGTCGACGGCGTGCTCACCGACGGCGGGCTGCTCCTGTCGG
>DATBPW010000182.1:0-7415 GCA_036561125.1 Ramlibacter sp.
GTCCAGCTCCACGCGATGTGCGTGTCGCCCGTGGCCCATTCGCCCATCGCGAACAGCAGCGACCACGCGAGGCCGAACGCCATCTGCGCGAGCAGGAAGGCGGCCCAGTCGCCGCGGATTTCGGGCGGGTCACCGGGCCGCACCAGCAGCCAGCTGTAGAACGCCCATGACAGCGTGGCCAGCAGCACGTAGAAATCGCCGGGCACCAGGTGCACGCGCATCAGCGTGTCCCAGTCGCCGCGGCTCAAGACCACCAGCACGCCGGCGATCGACAGCACCGCGCCCAGCGACTGCCGCGCGGTGATGCGCTGGCCGAAGAACAGCGCGCCGACCAGCAACATCCAGATGGGCACGCTGCCGGCGACCAGCGTCACGTTGAGCGGCGTCGAGGTCTTCAGCGCCATGTACTGCAGCGCGTTGTAGCAGCCCACGCCCAGCAGGCCGAGGACGGCGAAGCGCTTCCAGTGGGGCCACAGCGGGCTGTCACGGCGCAGCACCCGGCCCGCGATCGGCAACAGGATCAGGAACGCGAAGAACCAGCGCAGGAAGTTGAGGGTGACGGGCGGCACGAGCCCGGCGACCAGCCGGCCGGTGACGGCGTTGCCGGCCCACAGGAGCGGCGGGATCGTGAGCAGCGCCGCGTTGCGAAGGGTTAAGCGGGAGTCCATGCGAAGGCGCCACTTTAGCCGTACGATCACGCGCATTCTTTCGGAAGGACAACAACATGACGCGTGCCATCCAGATCCAGAAGACCGGCGGCCCCGAGGAGCTGAAGGTCGTCGACGTGCAGGTGGGCGAGCCCGGGCCGGGCGAAGTGCGCATCCGCCACAAGGCGATCGGCCTGAACTTCATCGACGTCTACCACCGCACGGGCCTGTACCCGCTGCCGCTGCCGGCCACGATCGGCGGCGAGGGCGCGGGCGTCATCGAGGCCGTCGGCGAAGGCGTGACGCACCTCAAGGCCGGTGATCGCGCGGCGTACGCCAGTTCGCCCGGCGCGTATTGCGAAGTGCGCGTGATGCCGGCCAAGCATGTGTGCAAGCTGCCCGACGCGATCGGCTTCGACACCGCCGCGGCGATGATGCTCAAGGGCATGACGGCGGAATACCTGCTGCTGCGCGCGCCGCTCGGCACGCTGCAAAAAGGCGACCAGATCCTGTTCCACGCGGCCGCGGGCGGTGTCGGGCTCATCGCCTGCCAGTGGGGCAAGGCGCTCGGCTACGAAGTGATCGGCACGGCGGGCAGCGACGAGAAGTGCAAGCTCGCCAAGGAGCACGGCGCGGCGCACATGATCAACTACAACAAGGAAGACTTCGCGGCGCGCGTCAAGGAGATCACCGGCGGCAAGGGCGTGAAGGTGGTGTTCGATTCGGTCGGCAAGGACACATGGGACAAGTCGCTCGACTGCCTGCGGCCGTTCGGGATCATGGTGAGCTTCGGCAATTCGTCCGGGCCCGTGGCGCCGTTCTCGCCCGCGGTCCTCGGCCCCAAGGGTTCGGTCTACGTGACGCGGCAGACGCTCTTCACGTACACCGCCACGCGCGAGTCGACGCAGCAGATGGCCGAAGGCCTGTTCGACGTGGTGGCGAGCGGCAAGGTGAAGATCCGCATCGACCAGCGCTATCCGCTGGAGCAGGTGCAGCAGGCGCATCGCGACCTCGAGGCGCGCAAGACGACGGGCAGCACGATCCTGACGCTGTGACGCTCGCGCTGCCGGCGGACTGGCGCCAGCGGCTCGCGCAGCAGCTCGACGTGCCGCCGCGGGCCATGCGCGTTCCATTGTTCGCGGGCACTGCACGGATCGGTTCGGTCGAGCCGCAGCTCTTTCGCGATTCAGGCATCGACGCATCGCTCGTGCGCGAGCACGATGGCGCGTGGCATGTGCATGGCGACGTCACCGCGTCGCTGGCCGCCATCGCGGATGCGTTGCGTGACATCGGCGTCGCGCATTCGTGGCGCGACGAACAGCTGGCCGTCACGGACGAAGCGGGTCGCACCGTGGCAACGGTGGAGCGCGCTGCCGTGCGCGTTCTGGGCATCACGACCTTCGCCGTGCATCTCGCGGGAATGTCGCCCGACGGCCGTCACTGGGTGCAGCAACGCGCCTTCACGAAAGCGAACGACCCGGGGATGTGGGACACGCTCGTCGGCGGGATGATTCCCGCGTCCGACTCACTCGAAGGCGCGCTCGAGCGCGAGACCTGGGAGGAAGCGGGCCTGCGCATGCCGCAGTTGCAGCAAGTGGCCCACGCGGGCCGCAGGCTCACACGGCGGCCGAGCCGCGACTATCCGGCCGGCTACATCGTCGAATGGATCGACTGGTATCGATGCGTCGTGCCGCACGGCGCCCGGCCAAGTAACCGTGACGGCGAAGTCGAATGCTTCGCGCTCGTGGACGACGCGCAGCTCTCGCAAAAGCTGCTGGGTGACGAATTCACGCTCGAAGCGATGCTCGTGTTGTCGGAATCCGCACGGTGATTCGCTGCGCACAGGATGAGCGCGACCGCTCCTACAGGCGTTGGCTGCCGCAGACGGCACGGCGCGCCCCTGCGCGAGCGT
The DNA here is from genome assembly GCA_036561125.1 of Ramlibacter sp. Taxonomy (GTDB): domain Bacteria; phylum Pseudomonadota; class Gammaproteobacteria; order Burkholderiales; family Burkholderiaceae_C; genus Ramlibacter. Next base: position 2,560 of record DATBPW010000182.1, read on the forward strand.
AGAAACGATCCTGAAACAAGACGCGGAGGGAGGTCAGGACGAACTGCCCCGCGCGGGAGCGAATCAAATGGCATTTCGTGCATACATCGTGGAGGACAGCCCGACGATCCGCGAGAACCTCATCGAGACGCTGCAGGAGCTGGCGATGGTGGAGTCGGTGGGCACCGCGGAAACCGAGACCGAGGGCAAGCGCTGGCTCGCCGCCAACGACGAGTACTGGGACCTTGCGATCGTCGACCTGTTCCTGAAGGAGGGCAACGGGCTGAACATCCTGCAGGCGTGCCAGGCGCGCAAGCCGTCGCAGAAGATGGTGGTGCTGTCGAACCATGCGACCCACGACATCCGCTGGCGCTGCCGCCAGCTCGGCGCCGATGCGGTGTTCGACAAGTCGACGGAGATCGAACAGCTGGTCGACTACTGCATGACGATCCGCAAGGACCACTAGCGCTGCGCTGGCGATCTCACTTGGGCATCAGCATCGCGCCGTCGGGCGTGGGCTCCTGCGTGCGCAGGCGGCTCGGCGCGAGCGCGCCGGCCGAATCGAGGATCGGGTAGGCGATCGAGCAGATGTGCGAGTTGATGCGCTTCAGGTCGCTGATCAGGTCGATGTGCAGCGAACTCGTCTCCACGCTTTGCGGCGTGTTGTCGGTCAGGCGCGCGAGGTGCGTCGCCGAATAGGCGCGCTCGAGGTCGCGAAAGCGCGCCTTTTCCTCCAGCAGCTTCTGCGCGTCGCGCACCGAGCCGTTGAGGAACACGCTCATGCCCAGGCGCAGGTTGTCCACCAGGCGCGCGTGCAGCTCGCAGATTTCGGCCATGCCCGCGTCGGAGAAGCTGCGCCCTTTCCTGATCAGCTTGTCCTCGAGGTCGATGACGATGCGCTCGACGATGTCGCCGATCTGCTCCATGTTGATCGTGAAGCTGATGATGTCGGTCCAGCGGCGGCTTTCCTCCTCGCCCAGCGCCTCGCGCGAGATCTTGGTCAGGTAGTACTTGATCGCGGAATAGAGCTCGTCGACCTGGTCGTCCAGGCGCCTCAAGTCCTGCGCGAGCTTGAGGTCGTTGGTGCGGATCACCTGGAGCATCCCGGCGAGCATCGTCTCCACGACGTCGGCCTGGTGCAGCGCTTCGCGCGCGGCGCAGGAGATCGCCAGCGACGGCGTGGCCAGCGCGGACGGGTCGAGGTGGTGCGGCCGGCCCGACACCAGCGGCTTGTCCTGCGGCGGCAACCACTTCACCACCCAGCGGCCGACCCATTGCGTGAGGCCGATGAACAGCACCGCGATCACGACGTTGATGAAGACGTGGAACAGCACCACCAGCGTCGCCGGCTCGCGCACGTAGGGGCGCATGTGTTCCAGCCAGAAACCGGTGAAGGGCGCGAGCACGATCACGCCCACGGCCTTGAACACGAGGTTGCCGGCCGGCACCTGCCGCACTTCGATGCTGGACTTCGCCGTCGTCAAGACCGCGAGCAGCCCGCTGCCGAGGTTGGCGCCGAGCACCAGGCCCATCGCGGAGTCGAGCGGCACGAGGCCCGATGACGCCATCGTCGCCGTGAGCAGCACGATGGCCAGGCTGGAATACGAGATCACCGCGAGGAACGCGCCCACGGTGATCTCCAGCATCGGGTCGTGCGCGATGGACCCGAGCAGTTCCTTCACGACCGGCGAGTGGGTCATGATGACCGTGGATTCCGCCACCAGCCGCAACGCGAGCAGCATCAGGCCGATCCCGACGAGGATGCGCCCGACGCGACCGGCGGCGCTCGCCTGCCGCGACATGTAGAGCACCACGCCGATGAAGATGAACAGCGGCGAGAGCCACGACAGGTCGAATGAGAAGACGACGGTCATGAGGCTCGTGCCGACGTCGGCGCCGAGCATCACGGCCAGGGCCGTCGGCAACGTGATGAGCATCTGCCCGACGAAGGAGGCGACGATCAGCGCCGTCGCGGTGCTCGATTGCACCAGCGCCGTCACGCCGATTCCGGAGACCAGGGCGGCCCAGCGGTTGCCCACGCTGTGCGCCAGCACGTTGCGCAGGTTGGCGCCGAACACCCGCAGGATGCCGGCGCGCACGAGCTGGGTACCCCAGACCAGCAGCGCGATGGCTGCCAGGAGATTCAACAGGTGCTTCATCTGCTGGGGTTGACTATACGCCGCCCCGCGCGGCGGCCTAGCTGCGGCGAACCCGCATCAGCTCGTCGAGCACGAGGCACGCCGCGCCGATCGTGATCGCGCTGTCGGCGATGTTGAAGGCAGGGAAGTAGTAGCGGCTGTGCCAGTGGACCTGGATGAAGTCCACGACGTATCCGTGCACGAGCCGGTCGAACACGTTGCCCACCGCGCCGCCGAGGATGCATGCGAGCGCGAACGAGAACAGCTTCTGCCCCGCGTGCGACCTGAGCAGCCACACGATGAACACGGCCGCCGCCACGCCGACGGCGGTGAAGAACCAGCGCTGCCAGCCCGATGCCGCCGCGAGGAACGAGAACGCCGCGCCGGTGTTGTGGGCCCGCACCACGTTGAAGAAGCTCGTGACGTACGTCGAGTCGCCCAGCTGGTAGTAGCCGAGGATCAGGACCTTCGTGAACTGGTCGAGGAGGAACACGCCCAGGGCGAGCGCCAGCCAGGGAGTCCAGCGCGGATTCCCGCGGCCCATGAGTGCGCGGGCCATCAGGCGAATTTCCTCGCTTCGCCTTCGCCGAACAGGTTCGACACGCAGCGCCCGCAGATCAGCGGATGCGCCTTGTCGACGCCGACGTCCTCGCGCCAATGCCAGCAGCGCTCGCACTTGACGCCCAGCGACGGCTTGACCTCCACGCGCATCTCCTCGCCCGCGAGCACTTCGGCTTGCGACGTGATGAGCACGAAGCGCAGGTCGTCGCCCAGGCTCGCGAGCGCCTCGAACAGCTCGGGGTGCGAATGCATGGGCACCGTCAGCGCCGCGGTCGCCTGCAGCGACGAGCCGACCTTGCCCGACTCGCGCAGCGTCTCGATCTCCTTGTTGACCATCTCGCGCGCGGCGCGGATGCGCGTCCACTTGTCCAGCAGCGCCGGCTCCGTGCGGTCGAACTTCCAGTAAGTCTCCATGAAGATGGATTCGGAGTTGCCGAAGATCTTCCACGCTTCTTCCGCGGTGAACGACAGGAACGGCGCCATCCAGCGCAGCATCGCATGCGTGATGTTCCACAGCGCCGTCTGCGCGCTGCGCCGCGCGGCCGACTTCGGCGCGGTGGTGTAGAGGCGATCCTTCAGCGCGTCGAGGTAGAACGCGCCGAGGTCCTCGGAGCAGTACACCTGAAGCTTGGCGACCACCGGGTGGAATTCGTACACCTCGAAGTGATCGAGCACGTCGGCCTGGAACTGCGCGGCGCGCGTGATCGCGTAGCGGTCGATCTCCAGCAGCTCGTCGAACGCGAGCGCGTCCCCGGCCGGGTCGAAGTCGCTGACGTTGGCGAGCAGGAAGCGCAGCGTGTTGCGGATGCGGCGGTATGCGTCGACCACGCGCGCGAGGATCTTGTCGTCGCCCGCGATGTCGCCGGAGTAGTCGGAGGCCGCGACCCACAGGCGCACGATCTCGGCGCCCAGTTTCTTGTTGACCTCCTGCGGTTCGATGCCGTTGCCCAGCGACTTCGACATCTTGCGGCCCTGCGCGTCGACGGTGAAGCCGTGCGTGAGCAGCGCGCGATAGGGTGCGCGGCCGTACATCGCGCACGCGGTGAGCAGCGACGAATGGAACCAGCCGCGGTGCTGGTCGTGGCCTTCGAGGTACAGGTCGGCTTCGGGCCCGGTCTCGTGGCCCGAGCCGGGATGCGAAGTCTTCAACACCGTCGTGTGCGTCGTGCCCGAGTCGAACCACACCTCGAGGATGTCGCTCGACTTCGTGTACTGCGGCGCGTCGGCGGCGGCGCCGACCTGCGCGAAGACCTCTTCGGTGCTCGCCTTGCTCCACGCCTCGATGCCGCCGTGTTCGACCATGCCGGCTGCGACGTCGAGGATCTCCATGGTCTTCGGATGCAGCTCCTGCGTGTCCTTGTGCAGGAAGAAGGGCAGCGGCACGCCCCACGAGCGCTGGCGCGAGATGCACCAGTCGGGCCGGCCCGCGATCATGTCGCGCAGGCGCTGGCGGCCGTTCTCGGGGAAGAACTTCGTCTCCTCGATCGCGTCGAGCGCCATCTGGCGCAAGGTCTTCGGCGCCTTGTCCTTCGTGAAAACGCCAACGCCTTCGTCCATGCGCACGAACCACTGCGCCGCGGCGCGGTAGATCACCGGCGTCTTGTGGCGCCAGCAATGCGGGTAGCTGTGCGTGATCGCCTCGGTGGCGAACAGGCGGCCGGCATCCTTGATCTTTTCGATGATCGCCGGCACGGCCTTCCAGATGTTCAGGCCGCCGAACAGCGGGAAGTCGGGCGCGTACGAGCCGTTGCCCTGCACGGGGTTGAGGATGTCGTCGTACTTCATGCCGTGCGAGACGCACGAGTTGAAGTCGTCCAGGCCGTACGCGGGCGAAGAGTGCACGATGCCCGTGCCGTCTTCGGCGGTCGCGTAGTCGGCGAGGTACACGGGCGCGACGCGGCGATAGCCGGGGTCGACGTCGTACAGCGGATGGCGGAACTCCAGCCCGTCCAGTGCTTCGCCTTCGACCGTGGACAGCACCTTGCCGTGCAGCCCGTAGCGCTTCATGCAGGCTTCGACGAGCGACTCGGCCACGATCAGCAGGCCGCGCCCGGTCTCCACCAGCGCATAGATGATCTTCGGGTTGAGGTTCAGCGCCTGGTTCGCGGGAATCGTCCACGCGGTGGTGGTCCAGATCACCGCGAAGATGTCTTTCGCGGGCGCGCTGTCGATGCCGAA
>DATBPW010000183.1:0-2075 GCA_036561125.1 Ramlibacter sp.
ACGTGGTTCTTCATGCCCGCGTGCTTGAGCGCTTCGTTCAGCGACTTGTAGCTGTCCGACAGGTCGACGTACTTGCCGACCATCGCGATCGCCACTTCGCCTTGCGGATGCTCGACTTCGTAGACCAGGTCGTCCCAGCGCTTGAGGTTCGCGGGCGCGGTGTTCAGCCGCAGCTTGTCGCAGATGAGGCCGTCGAGCCCTTGCTCGTGCAGCATGCGCGGGACCTTGTAGATGGTGTCCACGTCCCACATCGAGATCACGCCCCACTCGGGCACGTTGGTGAAGAGCGAAATCTTCGCGCGCTCTTCGCTGGGGATCTTGCGGTCCGCGCGGCACAGCAGCGCGTCGGCCGAGATGCCGATCTCGCGCAGCTTCTGCACGGTGTGCTGCGTGGGCTTGGTCTTGAGCTCGCCCGCCGCGGCGATCCACGGCAGGTAGGTGAGGTGGACGAACGCCGTCTGGTTGGCGCCAAGGCGCAGGTTCATCTGCCGCGCGGCCTCGAGGAAGGGCAGCGACTCGATGTCGCCCACGGTGCCGCCGATCTCGACGATGGCGACGTCCGCTTCCTTGCTGGTGCCGATGCCGGCGCCACGCTTGATGAAATCCTGGATCTCGTTGGTGACGTGCGGGATCACCTGCACGGTCTTGCCGAGGTAGTCGCCGCGGCGCTCCTTCTCCAGCACGGCCTGGTAGATCTTGCCCGTGGTGAAGTTGTTGACCTTGCCCATGCGCGTCGTGACGAAGCGCTCGTAGTGGCCCAGGTCGAGGTCCGTCTCCGCGCCGTCGTCGGTGACGAACACTTCACCGTGCTGGAACGGCGACATCGTGCCGGGATCGACGTTGATGTACGGATCGAGCTTGATGAGGGTGACTTTGAGGCCGCGCGATTCGAGGATCGCGGCGAGGGAGGCTGAGGCGATCCCCTTGCCGAGGGAGGACACCACACCGCCTGTGACGAAGACGAATTTGGTCATGTCATGCCGGAAGTTGTGCTTCCGGGAGGTGGTAAAGACGGATTATATCGATCACGCCCCAAAGCAACAGCCGGACGCGGAAGACCCGCAAGTTCCGCAGAAACCGCGGAAGAAAAACAACAGGGGGTTTTTCTGCGTCTTCTGTGCGGCTTCCGCGTCTTCTGCGTCCGGCTATTGCTGTGATGTACATTCCGCCGGATGAACGACCTCGCGGGCAAGCACTTCGTGCTCGGGCTCACCGGCGGCATCGCCTGCTACAAGGCCGCGGAGCTGTGCCGTGCGCTGGTCAAGGAAGGCGCGACGGTGCAGGTCGTGATGACCGAGGCCGCGGAGCACTTCATCACGGCGACGACGATGCAGGCGCTGTCCAACCGCCCCGTGTTCACGTCGCAGTGGGACCCGCGCGAGCCGAACACCATGCCGCACATCAACCTGTCGCGCGAGGCCGATGCGATCCTGCTTGCTCCGTGCAGCGCCGATTTCATGGCGAAGCTGTTGCACGGCCGTGCCGACGAGCTGCTCAGCCTGATGTGCCTCGCGCGGCCGATCGAGCGCGTGCCGCTGCTCATTGCGCCCGCGATGAACCGCGAGATGTGGGCGCATCCGGCCACCCAGCGCAACATGCAGCAGCTCTCGGACGATGGCGCGGTCATCCTCGGCGTCGGCTCGGGTTTCCAGGCGTGCGGCGAGACCGGCGACGGCCGCATGCTCGAGCCGCCGCAACTGCTCGACGACGTCATCGCGTTCTTCCAGCCCAAGCACCTGAAGGGCAAGCGAGTGCTCGTGACAGCGGGGCCGACGTTCGAAGCGATCGACCCGGTGCGCGGCATCACGAACCTGTCGAGCGGCAAGATGGGGTTCGCGATTGCGCGGGCCGCGCGCGAAGCGGGCGCCGACGTGACGCTCATCGCGGGCCCCGTGAGCCTGCCGACTCCGCGCGGCGTCACGCGCATCGACGTGCGCTCGGCGCGCGACATGCTCGCCGCCACCGTGCCCGAAGCGGAGCGCGCCGACGTATTCATCGCCACCGCCGCGGTGGCCGATTGGCGTCCGGCGAACGCGACGGACCAGAAGATCAAGAAGGACGGCTCGGGCCGCGTG
>DATBPW010000184.1:0-5101 GCA_036561125.1 Ramlibacter sp.
TCGACGTCGAGCGAGCCGTCGAGCTGCTCGATCGGCAGCGGCAGGCGCGGGCGCACGTGGTATTGGATCGGCGCGAGATGCGATTCGCGCACCTGGCGCCAGATGCTCGCGGCCGCGTCGCCGCGGACCACTCCGTTGTACAGCATCGGGATGCTGGCGCAACCGATCATCGCGTCGAGATCGTTGCGCGCCATGAATTTCGCGAGCGCGCCCCACAGCGCGAGGATCACGCCGCCGTGGCGGTGGTCGCGATGCACGCAGCTGCGCCCGAGCTCCACCATCCGCTCGCGCAGGCCGCGCAGGCGCGTGAGGTCGAATTCGGTGTCGCTGTAGAAGCTGCCCGCGCGCCGCGCCTGCGCGGGCGTGAGCACACGGTAAGTCCCGATCACCTCGCCCGATTCACCGTCGCGCACGAGCAGGTGCTCGCAGAAATCGTCGAACAGGTCGGCGTCGAGTCCCTCGACGGCGCCCTCCAGCCGCGCGCCCATCTCGCGCGCGAACACGTCGTAGCGCAGGCGTTGCGCCTGCCTCACTTCGTCCTGGTGTTTCGCCCAGGCCACCCCGGGAGCACGGCGGCCAGCAGCTTGCGGATCGGCCCGGTGAAGTGACCCCCGTGGCAACGTCGCGGGGGACAGCGGCAGGGTGGGCATCGGCAATTCGTTCATGGATGACCTCGCTGGTTTTGGCGAGTCTCCCGGGAGCGCATGACACGGCAATGGCACTTGCGCTGCGGTTCGATGACAAACGTGACGACCGCGTGACAGTCACGCCGCGGCACGTTCGGTGCCGGCCCCACCGCGTGCACTGGCGCACGAGCCATGCGGGATCGTCCAGCGCGATCTCATGCCCGGCCGTGGGATGGATGCAATTGATCAGGGACAATGACGGCTCCCATGCGCGAGTTCGAACTGAAGCTCGAGATCCCGGCCGCACGGCTGAAAGCCGTGCAGCAGGACGTCGCGCGCCTGAAGGGTTCCACGCAGGTGCTGCGCGCGGTGTACTACGACACGCCCGCGCACGATCTGCAAAAGCACGGCCTCGCGCTGCGCGTGCGCGAAGAAAGCGGCGAATGGGTGCAGACGCTCAAGGGGGACAGTGGTCGGGCGCTCGAGCGGCTGGAATACGAAGTGGCCCTCGGGCATCGCGGCGCGCAGCCGCCCCTCCCCGCGATCGAGGCCTACGTCGGCAGCGACATTGCCAGGCGCCTGCACAAGGCGCTCGGCCCATCGAACGCCGACCCGATGTGGGCGCCGCTGTTCGCCACGGAAGTGCGGCGCACGACGAAGCTGCTGCGCGAAGGCGATTCGCAAGTGGAGATCGCGTTCGATCGCGGGCGCATCGTCGCCGGCGACGAGGAGATCGCGGTGCGCGAGATCGAATTCGAATTGACGGAAGGCGCGCCTTCGGGGGCCGTCGCGCTCGCGCGCCGCTGGCTGGCGAAGCATCACCTCTGGCTCGGTGCGATCTCCAAATTCGACAAGGGCCTGCGGCTTGCGAACGGCATCGACCAGGGGCCGCCGGTCACCGCGCACACGCCCGTGTTCGATGACGCTGCAAGCGTCGATGCGGTCGCGCGCGCGTCGCTCACGGTGTGCCTGGACCAGGTCCTGCGCAACGCGGGCGAGTTGGCCGCGACCCATCCGACGCAAGGCCACATCCACCAGCTGCGCATCGGCATCCGCCGCACGCGCACGGCGCTGCGTCATCTCTTCGAGCGCCATGCCGACGCCAGCATCGAACCGGCGCTGGTCCACGCCTTTCGCGTGCTCGGGCAACGACGCGACGTCGAACACGTCGTGCAGCAGCTCGACCCGGTGATCCGCGCCGCGGGCGGCCCCGCGCTCGATGCGTTCGAGGCCCGCTCCCCCATGTCGGCCTCCGCCGTCGTGCGTGCTCCGGCCTTCCAGGACGCCCTGCTCCAGCTCGTGCAGCTCGCGCACCAGGAGGACGGCGGCGGGATGAAGGACGTGAAGGACTTCCTCGCGAAAGAACTCGGCAAGTTGCGCGAGCAAGCGCTGAAGGACGGCCGCGACTTCGAGCGGCTCGACCCCGAACGCCAGCATCGCGTGCGCAAGCGGCTCAAGCGGCTGCGCTACCTGGCGGAATTCGCGGCGCCGCTCTTTGCATCGCGCAAGGCCGGCGCTTTCATCGACGAGCTCAAGCCCGCGCAGGATGCGCTGGGCCTGTACAACGACGAAATGACCGCGCTTGCGTGGTATCGCGAGCAAGCGGACACGCAGCCGCGTGCCTGGTTCGCGGTCGGCTGGCTCGCCGCGCGGCGCGAGCGGCAGGCCGAGGCCTGCGCAGGGGTGCTGCGCGAGCTGGCCAAGGCCACGCCCTTCTGGAAGGACGACTGACATGCCGCGCAAGAAGCAGCCATCGCACACCGACCTGTGGACCCGTTACCGCTTCACGTCGGCGGACGCGGCGTTCTCGCTCGCGACGATCGATCCCGCCGCGCGGCCGTTCTCGAGCGGGCGCAAGGCACGCGACCGCCATCAGGTGGACGAGCTCGCGATCGAGCTGGACCAGCTGCAGAACATCTTCTACGCCGACCGCCGCTACAAGCTGCTGATCGTCCTGCAGGGCATCGACACCAGCGGCAAGGACGGCACGTTGCGGGCGATCTTCAGCCGCACCACGCCGCTGGGCGTGCGCACCGTCGCGTGGAAAGCGCCGACTGAGACCGAGCGCTCGCACGATTTCCTGTGGCGCATCCACCAGCAGGTGCCCGGCGCCGGCGAGATCGTCGCGTTCAACCGCAGCCACTACGAAGACGTGCTCGTGCCCGTCGTGGACAGGGCGATCGACGCGGCCGAGGCGCGCCGCCGTTTCGCGCAGATCAACGACTTCGAGCGCATGCTGGCCGAGCAGCGCACGGTAATCCTCAAGTTCATGCTGCACATCTCGAAGGACGAACAGCGCAACCGCCTGCAGGACCGCATCGACGATCCCGACAAGCGCTGGAAATTCCAGCGCGGCGACCTTGCGGTGCGCAAGCAATGGGACGACTACCGCCGCGCCTTCGAGCGCGCGATCGGCGCCACGTCGACGCCGTGGGCGCCATGGATCGTCGTGCCCGCGGACTCCAAGACCCATCGCAACCTGATGGTGTGCCTCGCGTTGCGCGACACGATGCGCTCGCTCGACTTGCACTATCCCGATGGGGATCCGGGGATTGCGGCGTTGAAGGTGAAGTGACTATTACTTGGGCACCGTGCGGGTCCACGGACACCGGGTAGCCCGATCACTCCATGTCCTCCGCCGAACGGGCCCGCCTACGCGGTCCCATTCGAGCTCCTCCTTTACTTCCGGGTGGAGGGCACCCATCGCCCTGAGCCCGCGCGCCCTGCTCGATCAGAAGTCCGCGAGAAGAAAGATTCAGAACCGCACGCCGGCGGAAAAGCGCAGGCTTTCCTGCGGCGAAAGCGTGAGGCCTTGCGGGTCGTACGAGAAGCGCAGGAAGTAATGCGGCCAGTCGTAATTGAGCGCGAGCCCGAGGCGCTGGCCGGGCCCGCGGCCGCGGCTGAGCTGCAGCGACAGCGATTGCCCGTTGGCCCATCGGTAACCGCCCGCGAGGTTGAAGATGTCGTTCGGGCCGGAATGAACGAGCGGGCTCACCGGCCCCTGTGCGACGCCCACCTGGCTGAACCAGTTGCGCCCGTTCTGCAGCGACAGGCCGGCGCCCGGGGCGTCACCGGCCAGCGGCAATGCCGGCGCAATACTGAAATGCGGCCCGGCGGACTGCGAATGCTCGAGGCGGTAGTCGGCCTCGAACGACTGCGCCTGCGCCTGCGCGAGCGATCCCGCCGCGGCGAAGGCCGCTGCGATGAGCGCTCTGGAGCAGGGACGCAGCACCGAATTCATGAGCTTCAATGTAGCCCTGCCCGTGTGTTTGTGCACGTGGCGGCGGACCGGATGTCGCTCGCAAGCGACGGGCGGTTCACATCGCGCCGCACGCGTGTGACGCATGCAACGGAAGTTGCAGCCGGAAACCGGCTTAACTTGCGCGAACGGTGTCGGCGAGGCGTTGGGCCAATGTCCGCGCCTGGTGTTCGTCGCGTGCCTCGACCATCACCCGCACCAGGGGCTCGGTACCGCTGGGGCGGATGAGCACCCGGCCCGTCGCGCCGAGCTCCGACTCCGCGCGCTGGATGCCCGTCGACAGCGCGGTGTTCTTCTTCCAGTCCTGGCCCGGTGCGAGCTTCACGTTGATGAGCGTCTGCGGGAACAGTCGCACGCCTTCGAGCAGCTGCGCGAGCGACTTGCCGCTGCGCGCGATCGCCTGGAGCACCTGCAACGCGGTGATGAGGCCATCGCCGGTGGTGTGCTTGTCCAGCGCGAGCAGGTGGCCCGAGCCTTCGCCGCCGAGCAGCCAGCCGCGGCGCTCCAGCTCTTCCAGCACGTAGCGGTCGCCGACCTTTGCGCGCACGACGTCGACGCCGCGCGCCTTCAGCGCCAGTTCGATCGCCATGTTCGTCATCAGCGTGCCGACGACGCCCGGCACTTTCTCGCCACGCTCGAGGCGGTCGAGCGTCATCACGTACAGCAGTTCGTCGCCGTTGTAGAGGCGCCCCGCCGCATCGACCAGTTGCAGGCGGTCGGCATCGCCGTCGAGCGCGACGCCGAAATCGGCGCGGTGCTTCTTCACCGCCTCGACCAGCGCGTCCGGGTGCGTCGCGCCGACGTGGTCGTTGATGTTCAAGCCGTCCGGTGCGCAGCCGATGCAGACGACTTCCGCGCCGAGCTCATGGAACACTTTCGGCGCGATGTGATACGCGGCGCCGTGCGCGGCATCGACGACGATCGTGAGGCCGCGCAGGGTGAGGTCGTTGGCGAACGTGCTCTTGCAGAACTCGATGTAGCGGCCCGATGCATCGTCCAGCCGCTTCGCCTTGCCGAGGTTCGCGGAGTCGGCCCACTGCGGCGGCTCCGCGAGCGCGGCTTCCACGTCCGCTTCCCATTCGTCGGGCAGCTTGGTGCCTTGCGCGCTGAAGAACTTGATGCCGTTGTCGGGATACGCGTTGTGGCTCGCACTGATGACGACGCCCAGGCTCGCGCGTTGCGCCCGCGTGAGGTAAGCGACGCCGGGCGTCGGCAG
>DATBPW010000185.1:0-13096 GCA_036561125.1 Ramlibacter sp.
CGTTCAGGGCGGCCACGCAGATCCGGCCACTGTCCACGCCGTAGACGCCGAACTCGCTGCGCAGGCGCTGCATCTGGTCCTTGGTCAGGCCCGAGTAGCTGAACATGCCGACCTGGTCGACGATGAAGCCGAAGTCCTGCCCGGCGCCCGCGCCCTTGAGTTTCGCGGCGAGCGCATGGCGCATCTGCTTGATCCGCGAGCGCATGCCGGCCAGCTCCTGCTCCCACTGCGCGCGCAGCGCGGGCGTGTTGAGCACCGTCGCGACCACCTGCGCGCCGTGCGTCGGCGGGTTGCTGTAGTTGGTGCGGATCATGATCTTCAATTGCGACAGCACGCGCGCCGCCTCGTCGGCAGTCGCGCAGAGCACCGACAGTGCGCCGACGCGCTCGCCGTAGAGGCTGAAGCTCTTCGAGAACGAGGTGGCCACGAAGAAGTCCATGCCGGCGGCGACGAACTTCTGGATGGCGGCGCCGTCCTCGGCGATGCCTTGGCCGAAGCCCTGGTAGGCCATGTCCAGGAACGGCACCAGCTTGCGCTGCTTCACGACCGCGACGACCCGGTCCCATTGCGCGAGCGACAGGTCGTACCCGGTCGGGTTGTGGCACACCACATGAAGCACGACGATCGTGCCTTTCGGCGCCGCGTTCAGTGCCGTGAGCATCCCGTCGAAGTCGATGCCGCGCTTCGCGGCGTTGTAGTACGGATAGGTCTCGACCGTGAAGCCGGCCTGCGAGAACAGCGCGCGATGGTTCTCCCAGCTCGGGTCGCTGATCAGCACCTTGGCATCCGGGCGGACCTTCTTCAGGAAATCCGCGCCGACCTTGAGGCCGCCCGTGCCGCCGAGCGCCTGGATGGTGGCGACCCGCTTGCCCTTGACCGGCTCGCTGTCGGCCCCAAATACAAGGCCTTGCACCGCTGCGTCGTACGCCGCGATGCCGTCGATGGGCAGGTAGCCGCGCGCCTTGGGCGCTTCCATCATCTGCTTTTCGGCGGCCAGCACGCAACCGAGCAGGGGGAGCTTGCCGTTCTCGTCGTAGTACACGCCGACGCCGAGGTTCACCTTGTTGGGATTCGTGTCGGCGTTGAATTGCTCGTTGAGACCCAGGATCGGGTCGCGCGGGGCCATTTCGACGGCGGCAAAGAGGGACATGGGGTTCCTTGGAGAAAGTGTGTCAGGAGGGCGGCGCACTGGCGCACGACGAGCCGGCATTGCGGTACGCTGTCCGGCTGCCCCGATTTTACCGGCGCGCCCTGTCGCGCCGCTTGCAACCCACGCCATGCCAGAGCTTTCCGAAGTCGCCACCGACGCGAAGAACGAGCCCGCCCACGAGGGCGAGTTCATGACGTTCCCCGGCTCGCCGTTCGAGCTGTTCCTGCCGTACCCGCCCGCAGGCGACCAGCCGCAGGCGATCGACAAACTCGTCGAGGGCGTCACCGACGGCGAAGTGTTCCAGACGCTGCTGGGCGTGACCGGCTCCGGCAAGACGTTCACGATGGCCAACGTGATCGCGCGGCTCGGGCGGCCGGCGATCGTGTTCGCGCCGAACAAGACGCTTGCGGCGCAGCTCTATTCGGAATTCCGCGAGTTCTTCCCGCGCAACGCGATCGAGTACTTCGTCAGCTACTACGACTACTACCAACCCGAGGCCTACGTCCCGCAGCGCGACCTGTTCATCGAGAAGGACAGTTCGATCAACGAGCACATCGAGCAGATGCGCCTGTCGGCGACCAAGAGCGTGCTGGAGCGGCGCGACACCATCGTCGTCGCGACGGTGTCGGCGATCTACGGCATCGGCGCGCCGGAGGACTATTCGCAGATGCGTTTCATCTGCCGCGTGGGCGACAAGATCGGCCAGCGCGACGTGATCGGCCAGCTGATCCGCATGCAGTACAACCGCAACGAGAACGACTTCTCGCGCGGCACGTTCCGCGTGCGCGGCGACACGATCGACGTGTTCCCCGCGGAACACAGCGAGCTCGCGGTGCGGCTCGAGCTGTTCGACGACGAGATCGAATCGCTGCAGCTGTTCGACCCGCTCACCGGCCGCATCCGCCAGAAGGTGCCGCGGTTCACGATCTACCCGTCGAGCCATTACGTGACGCCCCGTGAGAAAGTCGTGTCGGCGGTCGAGAGCATCAAGCTCGAGCTGGACCAGCGCCTGAAGGAGCTCGTCTCGATGGGCAAGCTGGTCGAAGCGCAGCGGCTCGAGCAGCGCACGCGCTTCGACCTGGAGATGCTCAGCGAGGTCGGGCATTGCAAGGGCATCGAGAACTACACGCGGCACCTCTCCGGCGCCGCGCCCGGGTCGCCGCCGTCGACGCTGACCGACTACCTGCCGAAGGACTCGCTGATGTTCCTCGACGAGAGCCACCAGATGATGGGCCAGCTCGCGGCGATGTACAACGGCGACCGCGCCCGCAAGCTCACGCTCGTCGAATACGGCTTCCGCCTGCCATCGGCGCTGGACAACCGCCCGCTCAAGTTCGAGGAATTCGAGGCGCGCATGCACCAGGTGATCTTCGTGTCGGCGACGCCCGCCGAGTACGAGAGGACGCACGCGGGACAGGTGGTGGAACAGGTCGTGCGGCCCACCGGCCTGATCGACCCCGAGGTGGAAGTTCGCCCCGCGACGCACCAGGTCGACGACGTGCTGCAGGAGATCCGCGACCGCGTGGAGATCAACGAGCGCGTGCTGATCACCACGCTGACCAAGCGCATGGCCGAGCAGCTCACCGATTACCTCGCCGACAACGGCGTGAAGGTGCGCTACCTGCACAGCGACATCGACACGGTCGAGCGCGTGGAGATCATCCGCGACTTGCGCCTCGGCCAGTTCGACGTGCTCGTGGGCATCAACCTGCTGCGCGAAGGGCTGGACATTCCCGAGGTGTCGCTCGTCGCGATCCTCGATGCGGACAAGGAAGGCTTCCTGCGCGCGGAGCGTTCGCTGATCCAGACAATCGGGCGCGCGGCGCGGCACGTCAGCGGCAAGGCGATCCTGTACGCCGACACGATGACCGAGTCGATGAAGAAGGCGATCGGCGAGACCGACCGCCGCCGCACGAAGCAGGTCGCGTACAACTTGGAGCACGGCATCACGCCGCGCGGCATCGTCAAGCAGATCAAGGACATGATCGACGGCGTGTACAGCGCGGCCGCGACCAAGGAGATGGAAAAGCAGGAGCTGCAGAAGGCGCTGGCCGAGGAGATGTCCGAGAAGGATCTCGCCAAGGAGATCAAGCGCCTCGAAAAGCAGATGCTCGAGCACGCGCGCAACCTCGAGTTCGAGAAGGCCGCGCGCGTGCGCGACCAGCTCGCGCTGCTCAAGGAGCAGGTGTTCGGCGCAAGCGTGCACGACAACGTCGTGCCGATCCAGGCCGCCAAGCGCAGCTGATGGGAATTAGCGCGGCGCGCCCGCACTGAACACGACGAACGATCGCACCGTGAACAGGTCGGCCACGTCGAACGACCGGAATTGCGGCGCGAGCCGGTCCACGATGGATTTCTGGGCGGGCACGACGTCGGTCGAAACATCCACTTGCATCAACCCAAGTTCGCCGAGGAGGTCCAGGTATTCGCTGTGCCGCATGCGATTGACATAGTGAAAGCGCGAATTGAACGGCTGCCACGCGCGATCGCTGAAGGTCAGGAAATTGAAACGCGAAAGCTTGTCTTGTCCCCGCGCGTAGTGGTCGCTGTAGTCGATCGCGTGGACGCCCAGCCCCGCAGGCTTCAGCAACCCCTTCGCCACCCGGAGAACCTCGCGCAGTTCACCGGGAGGAATGTGCTCCAGCGTGTCGATCGAATAAAAGCAGTCCACCGACGCAGGGTCGAGCCGCGCGTCCGGCAGCGAGGACGGGGCGACGTAACTGATCCCGAATCGTTCGAGGCCGGCCCAGTCGGCGATTTCGGGCGCGGGCACTCCCAGTCGTCCGGCCATGTGCCGTGCGGCATGGGCGATCAGCTCGGGCCTCGCCAGTCGCGAGACATCGACACAGGTGATCCGCGGCACGCCGAGCAGCCGCAGCCCGACAGCGACCGCGAGGTCCCTTCCGGCCCCGATCTCCAGGAAGTGATTGCCGGTGCCGCGCGCCGTGCTCCTGATGCGTTTCGCGCTGAGGAGCAGCGAATCAAGTGCATCGGCGCGCCGCGGCCATTGCCTGGTGACCCGGCGCTGAAGCAGATAGTGCAATCGTTCCCCGAAGGGGAGTGAGGACAGCGCCCGAAATGCGGCGGCCTTGAGTTTCCAATGCATATCGGCGAGTGACGCGACAGACCGCCGCTCGCATTCCCTGCTTATTGGTGAAATCTCGCGTACTCTAGCGCACGCACATGGAGCCGATGTCACCGACCCGCATGCCACGCTACAAGTTTTCCGTGCTCATGGTGTGCATGGGCAACATCTGCCGCAGCCCCACGGCCGAAGGCGTGTTCCGGCATCTCGTCATGGAGGCGGGGCTTGCGGACGCAGTGCACATCGATTCGGCCGGCACGCTCGACTACCACGCGGGCTCGCCGCCCGATGAACGCAGCCAGCAGCATGCGCACAGGCGCGGCTATGACTTGTCGCAGTTGCGCGCGCGGCAAGTGCGGCCGTCGGACTTCGCGCAGTTCGATCTGGTCCTGGCGATGGATTGGGACAACCTGGAAGAGCTGCAATCGCTTTGCCCGCCGCAATTCCGGCCCAAGCTGAAGCGCTTGATGGAGTTCGCGCCGCAGCATGGCGACGTCGTGGCCGACCCGTACGACGGCGGCAAGGACGGGTTCGAGCGGGTGCTCGACCAGGTCGAACAAGCATGTCGCGCATTGCTCGTCCATGTGCGCTCGCGGCTCGACGCTGCTTCTTGACAATTCCCTGAGTACCCGAGCGCGGGGGTGGGGTTTCGGGTATACTTGACGGAAACAGTCAGGAACACCGAACCCCAATGAACTCAACGGTTTGCCCAGCGGCAGGCCGCGCGGACCCGGCGTCGCCGGGCGAACGGAGGAAGCGGGAAAAGCACACAGGAGCTTTGCATGCGCCTCACCACCAAAGGCCGCTTCGCGGTCACCGCGATGATCGACTTGGCCCTGCGCCAGAACAACGGCCCGGTCACGCTGGCCGCGATCAGCCAGCGCCAGCAGATCTCGCTGTCCTACCTCGAACAGCTGTTCGGCAAGCTGCGCCGCCATGAACTCGTCGAGTCCACGCGTGGCCCGGGCGGGGGCTACACGCTCGGCCGCAAGGCGGGCGAGATCACGGTCGCCGACATCATCGTGTCGGTCGACGAGCCGATCGACGCTACGCAATGCGGCGGCAAGGAAAACTGCAACGACGGCGAGCGCTGCATGACGCACGAGCTGTGGGCCGCGCTCAACCAGAAGATGGTGGAATTCCTCGACTCGATCACGCTGCAGAAGCTGGTGGACGACCAGCTCGCCAAGGGCATCCAGATCGAGGACAAGCCGGCGGTCAAGCGCGCGATCTCGCCGCAGCCGGTGGTCAAGCCGATCCGCGTGAACGCGCCGAACTCGGTGTTCGCGCTCGGGAATTCGTTCGCGAAAAGCTAAGCAGGGCCGAAGAAGAAATGAGCGACTCCACCCCGCACTTCCCGATCTACATGGACTACGGCGCGACGACGCCGGTGGACCCGCGCGTCGTCGACGCGATGATCCCGTGGTTGCGCGAACACTTCGGCAACCCGGCGTCGCGCAGCCATGCGTGGGGCTGGGAAGCCGAAGAAGCCGTCGAGAAAGCCCGCCAGCAGGTCGCCGACCTGATCAACGCCGACCCGCGCGAGATCGTGTGGACGTCCGGCGCGACCGAGTCGGACAACCTCGCGATCAAGGGCGCGGCGCATTTCTACCAAAGCCGCGGCAAGCACCTGATCACGGTGAAGACCGAACACAAGGCCGTGCTCGACACGATGCGCGAGCTGGAGCGGCAAGGTTTCGACGTGACCTACATGGACGTCAGGGAAGACGGCCTGCTCGACCTCGACGCGCTCAAGGCGGCGATCCGCCCGGACACGATCCTGATCTCGGTCATGTACGTGAACAACGAGATCGGCGTCATCCAGGACATCCCCACGATCGGCGCGCTGTGCCGCGAGAAAGGCATCATCTTCCACGTCGATGCCGCGCAGGCCACGGGCAAGATCGAGATCGACGTGAAGAAGACGCCGATCGACCTGATGTCGCTCGCGTCGCACAAGACGTATGGCCCGAAGGGCATCGGCGCGCTGTATGTGTGCCGCAAGCCGCGCGTGCGCATCGAGCCGCAAATGCACGGCGGCGGCCACGAGCGCGGCATGCGCTCGGGCACGCTGCCCACGCACCAGATCGTCGGCATGGGCGAAGCCTTCCGCATCGCGAAGGCCGAGATGGCGCAGGACGCCGAGAAGGCCCGCCGCCTGCAGCAGCGCCTGCTCGACGGGCTGAAGGACATCGAGCAGGTGTTCATCAACGGGAATCTCGAGCATCGCGTGCCGCACAACCTGAACATCAGCTTCAATTTCGTCGAAGGCGAGTCGCTGATCATGGGCATCAAGGGGCTGGCGGTGTCGTCGGGCTCCGCGTGCACCTCCGCATCGCTGGAGCCGAGCTACGTGCTGCGCGCCCTCGGCCGCAGCGACGAGCTCGCTCACAGCAGCCTGCGCATGACCATCGGCCGCTTCACGACCGAAGAAGAAATCGACTATGCCGTCAAGACGATTCGCGAGAACGTCGCTCGCCTGCGCGAGCTCTCCCCGTTGTGGGAGATGTACCAGGACGGCGTGGACATCGCGTCGATCCAGTGGACGGCGCATTGAGACTGGAGATCAAGCATGGCCTATTCCGAAAAAGTCGTTGATCACTACGAAAACCCGCGCAACGTCGGCTCCTTCGACAAGGCCGACGACGACGTCGGCACCGGCATGGTCGGCGCGCCGGCCTGCGGCGACGTGATGAAGCTGCAGATCAGGGTGAACCCCAGGACGGGCGTCATCGAGGACGCACGCTTCAAGACCTACGGCTGCGGCTCGGCGATTGCGTCGAGCTCGCTCGTCACCGAGTGGGTCAAGGGCAAGACGCTCGACGAGGCCGCCGGCCTGAAGAATGCCCAGATCGCCGAGGAGCTCGCGCTGCCGCCGGTGAAGATCCACTGCTCGATCCTCGCCGAGGATGCAATCAAGGCGGCCGTGGCCGACTACAAGAAAAAGCATGAAGCCTGAACAAGGCGCGGCCCTGGAAAAGATGGCGATCACGTTGACCGAGGCCGCGGCGCGCCATGTGACCAAGTACCTTGCCAAGCGCGGCAAGGGCGTGGGCGTGCGCCTGGGTGTGAAGACCACAGGTTGCTCGGGGCTTGCGTACAAGCTCGAGTACGTGGACGACGTGGCGCCGGAAGACCTGGTGTTCGAGCAGCACGGCGTGAAGGTGCTGGTCGACCCCAAGAGCCTTGCCTATATCGACGGCACCCAGCTGGACTTCGTGCGCGAAGGCCTCAATGAGGGCTTCAAGTTCAACAACCCCAACGAACGCGACCGCTGCGGCTGCGGCGAATCCTTCCGGGTGTGAATCTCCAGAGCAACGATTTCGAGCTCTTCGGCGTGCCCGAACAGTTCGCGCAGGATGCTGGCCGCATCGACGCGCGCTGGAAGGAACTGCAGCGCGAGGCGCATCCTGACCGTTTCGCCGCGCAAGGCGCGGCGGCGCAGCGCATCGCGATGCAGTGGTCGGTGCGCATCAACGAAGCGTACAAGCGCCTGAAGGATCCGCTCAAGCGCGCGGCGTACCTGTGCGAGCTGCGTGGCGCGCCGGTCGACGCGGAGAACAACACGGCGATGCCCGCGGACTTCCTCGTCGAGCAGATGGAGTGGCGCGAAGCGCTGGACGAGGCAGGAAGCCTCGAAGCGGTCGACCGCCTCGACGAACAGATCGTGCGTGCGCGGCGCGAGGCGCTGCAGCAGATCGCGCACCTGCTCGACGACAGGCGCGACGCAAACAACGCGGCCCAGCGGGTGAGAGCCCTCATGTTCATCGAGCGTTTCGGTGAGGACGTGCGCTCGCGCGCGGAGCAGCTGGGACAATAGAAGGCGATGGCGCTCCTGCAGATTTCAGAACCCGGGCAATCGCCCGACCCGCACTCGCGGCGGATCGCGGTCGGTATCGACCTGGGCACGACGCATTCGCTGGTCGCGACGGTGCGCAGCGGCATGGCGGAATGCCTGCCCGATGCGCAGGACCGCGTGCTGCTGCCATCGGCCGTACGGTACCTCGAAGGCGGCGCACGCCAGATCGGCTACGACGCGGTCGCCTCGCAAGCGGAAGACGCCGAGAACACGATCGTGTCCGTCAAGCGCTTCATGGGCCGCGGCTTGCGCGACATCGCAAACCGCGAAAAGCTGCCGTACGACTTCGTCGACAAGCCCGGCATGGTGGCGCTGCGCACACGCGAAGGCGAGAAGTCGCCGGTGGAAGTGAGCGCGGAAATCCTCGCGACCTTGCGCTACCGCGCCGAAGATTCGCTCGGCGACGATTTGTACGGCGCGGTGATCACAGTGCCCGCGTATTTCGACGACGCCCAGAGGCAGGCGACGAAAGATGCGGCGAAGCTCGCGGGGCTGAACGTGCTGCGCCTGATCAACGAGCCCACCGCCGCCGCGATCGCCTATGGCCTGGACAATGCCGCCGAAGGCATCTACGCCGTCTACGACCTCGGCGGCGGCACGTTCGACATCTCGATCCTTCGCCTGGCGCAAGGCGTCTTCGAAGTCATCGCGACCGGCGGCGATTCGGCACTGGGCGGCGACGATTACGACCGCGCATTGGCCGACCTCGTGCTGGAAAGG
Organism: Ramlibacter sp.; assembly: GCA_036561125.1. Lineage (GTDB taxonomy): Bacteria > Pseudomonadota > Gammaproteobacteria > Burkholderiales > Burkholderiaceae_C > Ramlibacter. Next base: position 8,815 of record DATBPW010000185.1, read on the forward strand.
GAGCGCGTCGAAGCATCTTCCGCACGCGACAAGTCGGCGGCGAAAGTGGCGGCGCGCGCAGCGAAGGAACAGCTGTCGACGAAAGACGGCGTCGGTGTGCGCATGACGATCGGCGGGCGCGACATCGACGTGCGGGTCACGCGCGCGGAATTCGAGCAAGTCACCCAGGACCTCACGGCGCGCACGATGCAAGCCGTGCGCAAGGCGTTGCGCGACGCGAAGCTGGCGAAGGACGACGTCAAGGGCGTGGTTCTCGTCGGCGGCTCGACGCGCATGCCGCAGGTCCGCCGCGCCGTCGCCCAGTTCTTCGGCCGCGAGCCGCTCACCAACCTCGACCCGGACGAAGTCGTCGCGCTTGGCGCGGCGATCCAGGCGAACCAGCTCGCCGGCAACAATGCGCAAGGCGACCTGCTGCTGCTCGACGTGATCCCGCTGTCGCTCGGCATCGAGACGATGGGCGGGCTGGTCGAACGCATCATCCCGCGCAACGAGACGATCCCCACCGCGAAGGCGCAGGACTTCACGACGTACCAGGACGGCCAGACCGCGATGGCGATCCACGTGGTGCAGGGCGAACGCGACCTGGTGCAGGATTGCCGCAGCCTGGCGCGCTTCGAGCTGCGCGGCATCCCGCCGATGGCCGCCGGGGCCGCACGAATCCGCGTCACGTTCACGGTGGACGCAGACGGACTGCTGTCCGTGAGCGCCAAGGAGCAGGCGAGCGGCGTGGAAGCGCGCATCGACGTCAAGCCGTCGTACGGCCTGTCGGACGACGAGATCGCGCGCATGCTGAAGGAAAGTTTCGCGACGGCCGAAGCGGACATGAAAGCGAGGGCGCTCGCGGAGGCAAAGGTCGAGGCGCAGCGCATGTTGCTGGCCACGCAAAGCGCGCTCGATGCCGATGGCCGCCTGCTCGATGCGGACGAACGCGCGCACGTCGATGCACTGGTGGCGTCGCTGCGCGCCATCGCGGAAAACACGGTCGATGCAGCGGCGATCGACGCCGCGACCGAGGCGCTCGCGAAGGGCACCGAAGCCTTCGCCGCACGGCGCATGAACGAGAGCATCCACAAGGCGCTCGCGGGCAGGAACGTGGAGGCCCTCTGATGACCGTGATCAAGATCCTCCCGCACCCCGAGTACTGCCCGCAGGGCGCCGAGATCCAGACCACGCCCGGCAATTCGATCTGCGAGGCCCTGCTGGACCACGGCGTCAAGATCGAGCACGCGTGCGACATGAGCTGCGCGTGCACGACCTGTCACGTCGTCGTCCGCGAGGGCTTCAGTTCGCTGAACGAAATCGACGAGAACGAGGAAGACCTGCTGGACCGCGCATGGGGCCTCGAAGCGAACTCGCGCCTGTCATGCCAGGCGATCGTCGCGCAGAAGGACCTGGTGGTCGAGATCCCGAAGTACTCGGTCAACCACGCCAAGGAAAAGCACTGACGGTCACGCGACCGAGTACCCGCCGTCCACCGGGATCGCCGCGCCTGTCACGAAGTCCGACGCGCTGCTCGCGAGGAACGCCGCGATGCCCGCGAGGTCCGACGGCACGCCCCAGCGTCCCGCGGGCGTCCGTGCCAGCACACGTTCGTTCAGCCCGGGCACCTGTTCGCGCGCACCTTGCGTGAGCTCGGTGTCGATCCATCCCGGCAGGACCGCGTTGCACTGGATGTCGTCCACCGCCCACGCGGTCGCCAGCGAACGCGTGAGCTGCACGATGCCGCCCTTGCTCGCGCCGTAGGCCGACGCGTACGCCGCGCCGAAGATCGACATCATCGAACCCACGTTGATCACCTTGCCGCCTTCGCGCTTGAGCAGCGGGTAGGCGGCCTTGCAGCACATGAACGCGCTCGTGAGGTTCGTGTCCATCACGTAGCGCCATTCGTGCAGCTCCAGGTCCTGCGGGCGCTTGCGCACCGTGGTGCCGGCGTTGTTCACGAGGATGTCCAGGCGTGCGTGGCGCTTTTCCGTTTCGTCGACGAGGCGCTGCACCTCGCCTTCGTCGGTCACGTCGGCCTCGATCGCGTCGGCCTTGCAACCTTCCTTGCGCAATTCGTGCGCGGCTTCGCGTGATTTTTCCTCGTTGCGTCCCGCGATCACGACAAGCGCGCCGCATTGGGCGAGGCCGCGCGCCATGCCCAGGCCGATGCCGCCGTTGCCGCCCGTGACCACCGCCACTTTTCCCTTCAAGTCGAACATGTTGACCTTTCGCAGCGCGAGGCCTCAAGCATAATCGCCGTGGGCCGCAGGGCCGCTCCCAATGCCCATGCACCGCAGCGCGAAGCGCGGAGGTTTTCATCTTTTTATGCGCCAGATCGTCCTCGACACGGAAACCACCGGGCTGTCGGCCGAAGCCGGCGACCGCGTCATCGAAATCGGCTGCGTCGAGCTCGTCGGCCGCAAGCTCACGGGCAACAACCGGCACTTCTACGTCAACCCCGAGCGCGACAGCCACGAAGACGCGCTGAAGGTGCACGGGATCAGCAACGAGTTCCTGCGGGACAAGCCGAAATTCGCGCAGGTGGCCGCGGAGCTGGTCGAGTACTGGTCGGGCGCTGAGGTCATCATCCACAACGCCGCGTTCGACGTCGCGTTCCTGAACAAGGAACTGGAGCTTGCGGGACTGCCGGCGTTCACCGTGCACGTCACGCAGGTGACCGACACGCTCGCGATGGCCAAGGAGCTGTATCCGGGCAAGCGCAACAGCCTCGATGCGCTGTGCGATCGCCTCGGCGTCGACAACTCCGGCCGCACGCTGCACGGCGCGCTGCTCGACGCCGAATTGCTCGCCGACGTCTACATCAACATGACGCGCGGACAGGACGCGCTGCTGATCGACGCCGGTGCGACCGAGTCGATCGCGGGCATCGCGACGCGTGTCGACTTGCGCCAGTTCACGCTGCCCGTGCTGCTGGCGAACGAGCAGGAATCGGCGGCGCACGAAGAGGTGCTGCAGCAGCTGGACAAGGCCAGCGGAGGCAAGACGCTGTGGCGGCCGCCCGCTCAGCCTATGGCATAATCCAAGGCTTTCGCGCGAGCGGAAAACGGGCGATTAGCTCAGCGGTAGAGCACTGCATTCACACTGCAGGGGTCACATGTTCGATCCATGTATCGCCCACCAATCCCAAGAGTGACGCGCACTTGCGGCGGTTATCCACAGAAGGTCACGGCAGTGATCTGGAAAGGAAAACCGAATGCGACACTCCAGCGGAATTGACTCTTTTAGCCTCGCAGCAGCGCTCGAAACTGCCGCTACCAGCGAGGGCAGCGAACTCACCTTCGCCGAGCTCGCGCGCGCCTACTGCGCGGCGCACATGGACGAATCGGACCTGCGCCTGCGCAAGTGGGTCGACGCCTTCGGCCTGCTGTCAGCTTGGTCCATCACCACCGAGCAGCTCGAAGCCGCCGGCCAAGCCATGCATCGCCACGGCTACAAGGGCTCGACCATCAACCGGGACTTCGGCACCGTCGGCTCGCTCTATCGCTGGGCCAAGAAGCGCCGCTTAGCGCCCCGCGGCTTCAAGAGCCCAACACTTGGCATGCAGCGCTTCGAAGAAGAGATTCGGCGCGTGCACATCGAAGCGGCTGACCTCGAGCGAATTCGCACGGTAGCTCTGGCTTATCCCGACCGAAGATTCGGCGTTTTCGTAAACCTTGCAATCGAAACCGGCGCTCGGAAGTCGGAGTTGCTGGAGCGGTGTTGGAAAGATGTTGACCTCGATGCGCGCGAGATCCTGGCGCCAACGACGAAAAACGGCACGCCTCGAGTCCTGTTTTTTAGCGAGCGCACCGAACAGCTCATTCGCCGCGTGTGTGTCAAACGAGCGGCTCACGAACTGGTGTTTCCCGGCCGCGTGCCAGGCCTGCCGATCGACTATAAGCGCGCGTGGTCAGCGCTAACCGCGCAAATCAATTTGCCCACGCTGCACCTTCACGATTTGCGCCACGCCGCCGCGGCAAACATGCTCAGGGCGGGCGTGACACTTGCAGTCGCAGCGCAAGTTCTCGGCCACGATCCTGCAGTCCTTGCACGCCGCTATGGCCATCTCGAAACTGAGGCATTGCGGAAAGCGCAAGAGGCCTCATGGCGCGCAAACTGCATTCACTAGAGCAAGCCCAGTAGTGCTGCTGCCCTCGCGAGTCGAGCAAACAAGATGTTTGCCGGTTCGCAATTTTTCTTATGCAGCCAACAAACGGTTGTTCTCACCGCTCGTCGCTTGTGCAGAGGCAAAGTGCGCCAAGAATAAGGGCATCAAAAGCACCGCCGCAAGCAGCGCAAT
>DATBPW010000186.1:0-5075 GCA_036561125.1 Ramlibacter sp.
GGCGTCGATGCCGACGAAGGCATGCTCGCCGCGTGCCGCGCAGCCGGGCTCGACGTGCAAGCGGGTGACGCCCTCGAATACCTGCGTGCGCAAGGCAACGCGACCGCCGCCGTGGTCTCGGCGTTCCACGTCGCCGAGCACCTGCCGTTCGACAAGCTGCGGGCTCTCGTGGGCGAAGCGCTGCGCGTCCTCGCGCCCGGCGGCTTGCTCGTCCTCGAAACACCCAATCCCGAAAACCTCGTCGTCGGCAGTTCGGCGTTCTACATGGACCCCACGCACGAGCGCCCCCTGCCCCCGCTGCTGCTCGGCTTCGTCGCCGAGTTCGCGGGTTTCACGCGCGTCGCGACTTTGCGGTTGCACGAAGGTCTCGCGCAAGAGCGCCCCGTCGCACTGATCGACGTGCTCGCCGGCGTGAGCCCCGACTACGCGGTCGTCGCGCAAAAGCCGGGGCCGGCCTCCGCCGCGCTCGATACGGCGTTCGCCGCGAAACACGGCGTCAACCTGAACGACCTGGCGCAGCGTTGGGAACGCCAACTGCAGGACTGGCTGCGCGAAGTGCAGGTGTCCGCGGGCATGGCGCGCGAAGGGATGATCGGCCTGGCGATGCGCGTGGAGGCGCTGGAGCGCGAGCGCGCCGTGCAATCCCGCCTCGAACAACCCGCGGCGGAGAAAGTGATTGCGCTCGAGGAGCAACTGCACGCCCTGCGCGCCAGCTCGTCGTGGCGCATCACCGCACCACTGCGTTCGGCGCGCGACCGGCTCGACTCGCTGCGGGGCAAGGGCGCCGGCCACGTTGCACGGGCCCTCGCGCGCTGGCTCGTGCTCGAGCCGGCGCGAGCGTTGAATCGCCTCCTGCACCGGCGCGCCCCGCGCGTGCGATCCGCGCTCGCGCGCGTGGCGCATGCCTTCGGCCTCGGTCCCGCGATCCGCGCGGCTGCACGGCCTGCGCCGCCGCCACCGCCGCTGGATCGCGCGACGATGAGCGCGGACGCGCAGCGCGCGCTCGATGCGCTGCGCAGCGCGGCGCCGGCCGCCCTGCGAAAGGACGACTGATTGCGGATCGTCATCGACCTGGAAGCCGCGCAGTCGCCGCTTTCACGCAATCGCGGCATCGGCCGCTATTCCGTGTCGCTGGCCAAGGCGATGCTGCGCCAGCGGGGACATCACGAAATCCTGATCGCGCTCAACGGCGCCTACACGGGCACCGTCGAGGATGTGCGTCGCGATTTCGAAGGCCTGCTGCCTCGCACGTCGATCCTGACGTGGCACCCGGCCCAGCCGCCGCTGGTTGCCGCATCGCCTGCGGAACGCGCGGCGATGGCGGCAGTGCGCTCGGGGTTCTTCGCCAGCCTCGATGCGGACATCGTCCATGTCGCGAGCCCGTTCGATTTCAGCGAGCACGCGTACAACACGATCGGTGTCCATCCCGAGCCGCATCGCACCGCGGTCACGCTCTATGACCTGATCCCCCACATCTACGCCGACGTCTACCTGCGCCCGCCCGGTGCGGCGCAGGCCTATTACGAGCGGCTGGAAAACTTCAAGCGCGCCGACCTGTGGCTGGCGATCTCCGAGTCGTCGCGGCAGGAAGGCATCGAGCACGCCCAATTGGAGCCGGCGCGCGCGGTGAACATCTCCGCCGCCGCCGACGAGCACTTCACCACCGGCGCGGTGCCGGTCGATTACGAAGTGTCGCTGCGCGTGCATTACGGCCTGTGGCGGCCCTTCGTCATGTACACGGGCGGCATCGACCACCGCAAGAACATCGAAGGCCTGATCGAAGCGTGGGCCGCGCTGCCGGCCGACATCCGCAGCGCGCACCAGCTCGCGATCGTCTGCTCGATGGATCCGCGCGACCGTGCGCGCCTCGAGGCGCTCGTGCACGACGTCGGGCTGGCCGCGGGCGAAGTCGTGTTCACCGGCTTCGTCTCCGAAGAGCACCTGCTGAACCTGTATCGCCTGTGCAAGCTGTTCGTCTTCCCGTCCCGGCACGAAGGCTTCGGCCTGCCCGCGCTGGAGGCGATGAGCTGCGGTGCGCCGGTGATCGGCGCCGACAATTCGAGCATCCCGGAAGTGATCGGCCGCAGCGACGCGCTGTTCGATGCCACGTCGCGCGAGGCGATCACCGCGAAGATCCGCCAATGCCTCGAGGACGGTGCCTTCCGCGCCGAGCTCGCGCGCTTCGGGCCGGAACAGGCGCGCCGTTTCAGCTGGGACCGCAGCGCGCGCATCGCGCTCGACGCGATGGAGGCACTTCCGCCGCGACCCGGCGTCACGGTCGTCGCGCCGCTGCGGCCGAAGCTCGCCTACGTGTCGCCGCTGCCGCCGGAACACAGCGGGGTCGCGACTTACGGATCCGAATTGATCCCGGCGCTCGCGCAGCACTACGACATCGACCTCGTCGTGTCGCAAGACCGGGTGGAGGGTCTGGCGTCCGGCTCGTACCGCAACGTGCGCAGCGCCGCCTGGTTCATGCAGCACGGGCACGAGTACGACCGCGTGCTCTATCACTTCGGCAACTCGCACTACCACGAGTACATGCTCCCGTTGCTCGAGCGCCATCCGGGCACCGTGGTGCTGCACGATTTCTTCCTGAGCGGCATGCAGGCGAACCGCGAGTTCGTGACGCAAAAGCAGCCGGTGTGGTCGCGCGCGCTGTACGACTCGCACGGCTGGCACGCGCTGCTGCGGCGCGAGAAGGCCGGCGACATGACGGAGCTGATCCTCGAATACCCCGCCAACTTCGAAGTGTTGCAGGGTGCGCAGGGCGTCATCGTGCACTCGCCCTATTCCGTGCACCTCGCGGGCCAGTGGTACGGCCCGCGCGGCGCGCAGGGCTGGCGGGTCATTCCCCACCTGCGCATTCCACTGCCCTTGCGCTGCGCCGAAGCGCGCAGCGAGCTCGGCTACCGCGACGACGACTTCGTCGTGTGCTCCTTCGGCCTGCTGGGCCCGACGAAGATGAATGACCGGCTGCTGCGTGCGTGGCGCATCAGCTCGCTTGCTTCGGATCCACGTTGCCACCTGGTGTTCGTGGGGGAGAACGTCTCGGGCAGCGACTACGGGCGCGAGCTCGAATCGCTGTCGGCCGCCAGCGGGGGGCGCATGACGATCACGGGATGGGCCGGCGAAGAATTGTTCCGCCAGTATCTCAACGCCGCCGACCTCGCGGTGCAACTGCGCACGTTGTCGCGCGGCGAGACGTCGGGCACGGTGCTCGATGCGATGGCGCATGCGGTGCCGGTGATCGCGAATGCCAACGGCACGATGGCATTCCTCCCGCGCGAAGCCGCATGGGTCCTGGAAGAGGACTTTTCCGATGAACAGCTGGCGTGCGCGCTCGAATCGCTGCGCAACGACCCCACGCGCCGGCTCGCGATGGCCCAGGCCGCGCGCGCGGTGATCGAGACGCGCCACTCGCCCGCAGATTGCGCCGCGGCGTATCGCGATGCGATCGAATCGTTCGCGGCTCGCGCGCGCACGAGCCGCGCCGCAGTGACGCAGGCCGTCGCGGCCTTGCTGCCACCGGGCTGCGGGGACCACGTGGCCGCCGCGATCGCACGCGCGATCGCGGCCAACGAGCCCTCGCGCGCACCGGCACAGCAGTTGCTCGTCGATGTCACCGGCTGGACGAACGGCGAAGCGGGCACCGTCGAATTGCCGGCACTGTTCCAGGGACTCGTGTCGCAATCCCTGGCCGGCTGGCGGATCGAGCCCGTTCATCGCGCGGCGGATGGCCGCTGGCGCTATGCGCGCGAGTTCATGCTCCGGCATTTCGCGTGTGATCCGCATCGGCTCGAGGACGATCTCGCCGAAATGCGCCGCGGCGATGCGTGGACGTCGTTCACCGCCGCGCCGTTTCCGCAGGAGGCTTGCATTGCGGGAATGACGCCGCTCGAACTCGGCGAACATGGCGATCCCGCACTCGTGTGGTCGTGGGTCGCCGCGACGCTGCCGCCGCTGGCAGGGCCGCGCTGCTTCGTCGACATTTCCGAGCAGGTGCGCCACGAGTGGGGGTCGGGCATCCAGCGCGTGGTCATGAACTACCTGCTGGCCCTGCTGCGCCGCGCGCCCACGGGCGCACGCGTGGTGCCCGTCTACGCGAAGCCCGGCGCGCCCGGCTACTGGTTCGCCGGTGCTTTCCTGCGCAAGCTCGCGCGCATGCATCCGCTCGAAGGCGACGGCGACACGCAAGTCGAGCCGCGTGCGGGCGACACGTTCTACGCCGTCGACCTGCAGCCGCACTTCATTCCCGAGCACGCGCAGGAACTGCGTGACATGCGCGCACGCGGCGTGAAGATCGTGTTCCAGGTGTACGACCTGTTGCCGATCACACTGCCCGATTGCTTCGTGCCCGGCGCGGCCGCGCATCACGAACGCTGGCTGCGCGTCGTCGCCGACAGCGATCTCGCGATCTGCAACTCGCAGGCGACGGCCGATGAACTGCGCGACTGGTTCGTGCGGCACGGTGACGAGCACATGCCGCAGCTCGTTGCCGTGCACCAGGGCGCCGACATCGGCCCGGCGGCGTCAACCCATGAAGTGCCGCCCGATGCGCTGCCGCTGCTCGCGCGAATGCGCGAACATCCGGCGTTCCTCATGGTCGGGACAATCGAGCCGCGCAAGGCGCATGCCACCGTGCTCGACGCATTCGAGTGGCTCTGGTCCCAGGGAGACGATTGCATGCTCGTCATCGTCGGGCGTCCGGGCTGGCTGCATGAAGGCGTCGTCGAGCGGCTGCGCACGCATCCGCAGCGCGGACAGCGTCTTGCTTGGTTCGAAGACGCGAGCGACGGCCTGCTCGAGGAAGCGTATCGTGCCAGCGCTGCGCTCGTCCAGGCGTCGCGCGGCGAAGGGTTCGGCCTGCCGCTTGTGGAAGCCGCGCAGCGCGGCCTGCCCGTCATTGCGCGCGACCTACCGGTGTTCCGCGAAATCGCCGGCGGGCACGCGTTCTACTTCCGCGATGACTCGCCCCAAGGCCTCGGCACGGCGATCCGCGAGTGGCTCGCGCTCAAGGCGCAAGGCACCCACCCGCGGACGCAGGGGATGCCTTGGTGCACGTGGCAGGAAAGCGC
>DATBPW010000187.1:0-3140 GCA_036561125.1 Ramlibacter sp.
TGCGCGCCGACCGTGTTGGCGGCTTCGGTGAGGTAGCCGACGCTCGCGCCGGTGCGCTCACCGATCCAGTTCGCGAGCGCGAGCAGCGTCGTCGCGCCCGCGTGGTGCGCGGCCGCGTTGCCCAGCAGGATCGCGTTGCGCTCGCCGCCCCAGGTGAGCGCCTTCGCGATCGCCTTCGCCTTGTCGGTGGCGGTGCCCTTGACGGGCGGTGTGCCGCCCTTCAGCTCGCCGACGGCGGCCGCGACGTCGGCCAGCGCCTGCGCCCAATCGGATGCGGGCGCAATGTGCGACGCGGCGATGGTCATCGCCCAGTTGTCGGCGCGGTCGTGGATCACCGCGACCTTGCCGCCCTTGCGCGTCGCGGCACGCACGCGCAGCGAGAACAGCGGATGGTCCTTGCGCAGGTTCGAGCCGACCACCAGCGCGCCTTGCAGCGCCGAGAGCGACGCGATGCTGGTGCCCAGCCAGCGCACGCCTTCACTCTTCGCGAATTGCGCGTTGCGCAGGCGGTAGTCGATGTTCTCGCAGCCCAGGCCGCGCACCAGCCGGCCGGCGAGGAACAACTCCTCCACCGTGCTGTGCGGGCTGGCAAGCACGCCGACGCTTTTCGCGCCGTGTTCGGCCGTGATGTCCTTCAGCCCGTGCGCGACGTATTCGAGCGCGGTCTGCCAGTCGACCGTCTTCCACTCGCCGCCCTGCTTGAGCATGGGCGCGTGCAGCCGCTCGCCGGTGTTGAGCGCTTCGTACGAGAAGCGGTCGCGGTCGGCGAGCCAGCACTCGTTGACCTCTTCGTTCTCGAAGGGCAGCACGCGCAGCACCTTGTTGTTCTTGACCTGAACGATCAGGTTGGCGCCCGTGCCGTCGTGCGGGCTGACGGACTTGCGCCGCGACAGCTCCCACGGCCGCGCCTGGTAGCGGAACGGCTTGCTGGTGATCGCGCCGACCGGGCACAGGTCGATCATGTTGCCCGACACTTCGCTGTCGATCGTGTCGCCGAGCACCGTGGTGATCTCGCTGTGCTCGCCGCGATGGATCATGCCGAGTTCCATCACGCCGGCCACTTCCTGGCCGAAACGCACGCAGCGCGTGCAATGGATGCAGCGGCTCATTTCCTCGAGCGACAGCAGCGGCCCGACGTCCTTGTGCAGCACGACGCGCTTTTCTTCCTCGTAGCGCGAGGCGGACCCGCCGTAGCCCACCGCGAGATCCTGCAATTGGCACTCGCCGCCCTGGTCGCAGATCGGGCAATCCAGCGGGTGGTTGATCAGCAGGAACTCCATCACCGACTGCTGCGCCTTCACGGCCTTGTCGCTCTTGGTGCGAACGATCATCCCGTTGGTCACGGGCGTCGCGCACGCGGGCATCGGCTTGGGCGCCTTCTCGACGTCCACCAGGCACATGCGGCAGTTGGCCGCGATCGAGAGTTTCTTGTGGTAGCAGAAGTGCGGGATGTAGATGTCCGCCTTGTCGGCCGCATGCATCACCATGCTGCCCTCGGGCACCTCGACCTTCTTCCCGTCGATGTTGATTTCAATCATGTGACTAGGCGCTCCGCGCCTCCGTACTCACCCTCTCCCCCGGGGAGAGGGCCGGGGTGAGGGCCTGGGCCTTCGCGATCTTCTCGGCGAACTCGTGCCGGAAGTGCTTCAACATCGCGCGCACCGGCATCGCCGCCGCATCGCCCAGCGCGCAGATCGTGCGGCCCTGGATGTTGTCGGCCACGTTGTCGAGCAGGTCGAGGTCTTCCGGCTTGCCGTGCCCGTTGTGGATGCGGTCGACGATGCGCCACAGCCAGCCCGTGCCTTCGCGGCACGGCGTGCACTGGCCGCACGATTCGTGCATGTAGAAGTACGACAGGCGCAGCAGGCTTTCGACCATGTCGCGCGTCTCGTCCATCACGATCACCGCTCCGGAACCCAGCATCGAGCCGGCCTTCGCGATGGAGTCGTAGTCCATCGTGCAGTTCATCATGATGTCGGCCGGCAGCACCGGCGCGGACGAGCCGCCGGGAATCACGGCCTTGAGCTTGCGGCCGCCGCGCACGCCGCCGCACAGTTCGAGCAGCTTCGCGAACGGCGTGCCCATCGGCACTTCGTAGTTGCCGGGCAGCTCGACGTCGCCGGAGACCGAATAGATCTTCGTGCCGCCGTTGTTCGGCTTGCCGCACGCGAGGTAGGCCTGCGCGCCGTTGCGGATGATCCACGGCACCGCCGCGAACGTCTCGGTGTTGTTGATCGTCGTGGGCTTGCCGTACACGCCGAAGCTGGCGGGGAACGGCGGCTTGAAGCGCGGCTGGCCCTTCTTGCCCTCGAGCGATTCGAGCAGGCCCGTCTCTTCGCCGCAGATGTACGCGCCGAAGCCGTGGAACCCATGCAGCTGGAACGAGAAGCTCGAGCCGAGGATGTTGTTGCCCAGGTAGCCCGCGGCGCGCGCTTCTTCCAGCGCTTCTTCGAAGCGCTCGTACACCTGGAAGATCTCGCCGTGGATGTAGTTGTAGCCCACGGACGTGCCCATCGCATACGCCGCGATGATCATGCCTTCGATGACGATGTGCGGGTTGTACGCGAGGATGTCGCGGTCCTTGCACGTGCCCGGCTCGCCTTCGTCGGAGTTGCACACGAGGTACTTCTGCCCCGGGAACTGGCGCGGCATGAACGACCACTTCAGGCCCGTCGGGAAGCCCGCGCCGCCGCGGCCGCGCAGCGCCGATTCCTTCACCGTCGCGATCACCTGGTCGGGCGTCATGCCCCCGACGCCGGCGTCGGTGCCGATCCCGAGGATCTTGCGCAGCGCCCGATAGCCGTCGCGCGCTTCGTAATCCTTGATGCGCCAGTTGGTGCCGTCGAGGCCGAGATAGATCTGCGGGTCGATGTGGCGGTCGTGGAAGCAGGTCTGGACGCCGGTCGCCTCGAACTGCTGCAGCACTTGTTGCGGGGTCATGCCTTCGCCCCTTCGGCAGCCCGCAGGCCGTCGATCAACTGGTCGAGCTTGTCGTTGCTCATGAAACTGCACATGGTCGTGTCGTTGACCAGCAGCACCGGCGAATCGGCGCAGGCGCCGAGGCATTCGCTTTGCTGCAGCGTGAACAGGCCGTCGGGCGTGGTCTCGCCCATCGCGATGCCCAGCTTCTTCTCGCAGTG